>NZ_JBFTRV010000008.1:0-222803 GCF_056399665.1 Massilia sp. 01N410
TCAATGTGAACGTGAACCAGCAGCTTGCACAGTTCCAGCAGATCGGCGTGAATGTCCTCAACAACAACGGCGTCATCGGCGCCGGGTTCCGCGGCCCCGATATCGATGTGGCCGCCGCACTGAAGGGCGAAAACAAGCTCACCTTCTGAACCTTCTCCCTGCTGTTCTTTCATCCCGCTGCCGGATTCAATCCCGGCAGCGGGATGAAGTCCGTTAACCCATCCCTCCCCTCTCCCTGTCGACGGCGGCCATGCCGCCAAACTCTCCCTGTCGGTCCGCGCCGAACAGGCCCAGAAAAGTGTTGGGTCCGGGCCATCACCGGCGATGCCTGCCGCCGTTTTCGCGATGCCGTGAACGGCTGGGAAGATCAAGACAATCTCCTTTATTTTCAACGACCTACGCTAAATTTCTCGGCACCACGAAGAAGCTGGCACGCATCCTGCTGATAGTCCATCGAGCGCAAATCAAATGCCTCAACCAACCAACCGACATCCAAGGAGATTTACCATGAAAACCCTGATCATCACCGACCTGGCCCATACCGACAAACTGGACCGCGCAGCCATGGCTGCCGTGCGCGGCGGCTGGAGCATGTTCTCGCCGTCGTACAAGACCGGCGACATCACCTACGCACCCAGCTACGACTCGTCGATCAACGCCGCGCAAACCCTGGGCCAGGTCCAGAACGTGATGACCGCCACCGCCAACGGCTCGGCCTTCGTCGACGGCGTGCACGTCCATAACGACGTCTCGCAAAACGGCCAGAACACCATCGTGCGCCGCTGATCGGCCGCCAAGATCCAATCCCATCATTCCATCATCGAGGAGCATTGCCATGAAAACCCTGACCATCAAAGACCTGGACCGCACCGAACAACTGGACCGCGCAGCCATGCGCACCGTGCGCGGCGGCTGGAGCATGTTCTCGCCGTCGGTCAAGACCGGCGACATCACCTACGCACCGAGCTACGACTCGTCGATCAACGCCGCGCAGAACCTGGGCCAGATGCAGAACGTGATGACGGCCACCGCCAACGGCTCGGCCTTCCTGGACGGCGTCAGCGTGGACAGCAAAGTCCACCAGAACGGCCAGAACAAGATCGTCGGCTGACGAGATCGTAGACCAGGACTAAACAGGAGAACATCATGTCATCCATCGCAATCCACGATCTGGCGCACAGCGCCGCACTCGACAGGCAGGCAATGTCGACGGTCCGGGGCGGCATCGCTGCCCTCGGCAAGGACATCAACGTGAACGTGAACGTCAACCAGCAGCTCGGCCAGTTCCAGCAGATCAGCGTAAACGTCCTCAACAACAATGCCGTGATCGGCGCCGGCTTCGTCGGCCCCGACGTCCAGCTGGCCGCCTCGCTGTGGGGCGCGAACCACGCCGCACTCTGAGCCACCCGGGAGAACCGTCATGAAAACCCTGACCATCACCGACCTCGCCCGCAGCGAGCAACTCGACCGTCCCACCATGTCCGCCGTGCGCGGCGGCTGGAGAGTAAGTTCGCCGTCCTGGTCGTTCGGAAACCTGAGCTATGGCGGCAGCGAGGACTCGTCGATCTCCGCAGTCCAGAACCTGGGCCAGCAACAGAATGTCCTGACCGCCACCGCCAACGGCGCCGCTTTCGTCGACGGTGTTCACGTGGACAACGACGCGACCCAACGCGGCGGCAACACCATCATCCGCCGCTGAGGGCATGCACGGCAGTCGGAAAACCGATAAATTTGGACTACACTGGGGAGACCGGCCTCCGGTCTCCCTTCTTCCAGTACGGAGAGGCATCATGGCTACCATTACCGTCAAAGATCTTCCCACCAACATGGCGCTGGAGCGCAAGGCAATGTCGGTGATCCATGGCGGCGATGGCGCGCCCTGGGTCTTTGGCTGGATCCAGCCTTATCTGGAGGCGGGACCAAGCCAATTCCCGGTAATCAACTTCTACCAGATCAATAATTTTGCCGACCAGATGATCAACCAGTACCAGATGGTCTCGGTCAACAACACCGGCGCGAACGCCAACCTGAACCTGAGCGTGGACGAAAGCAGCCTGAACAAGGCACTGCATCGAACCTGAGCCGGACCTGAACCGGATCCGAGCCGCACATGAGCTGCAACACGACCTTCCACTGGACTTCCGCCGCGCACACCGACGTGGGCCGGGTGCGCAGCCGCAACGAGGACGCCTACCTGGACCAGCCGCAGCGGGGCTTGTGGGCTGTGGCCGACGGCATGGGTGGACATGCCTTCGGCGATGTGGCGAGCCGGACAGTCGTCGATACGCTCGAGAATCTGCCGCTTCCCGCCGACATGGCGCAATGCATCGACGCCACGCGCGAGCGGCTCGGACAAGTCAATGCGACCCTGCGTGCCGAAGCGCGCGTGCGGCAGGTGCCGGTCATCGGAAGTACCGCCGTCGTCCTGCTCGCCTGCGGAACGGAGGCCGCCTGCCTGTGGGCGGGAGACAGCCGCATCTACCTGTACCGCCATGGCCGCCTGCAGCAGCTCACGCGCGATCACAGCCAGGCGGCGGCGCTGCGCGCGCGCGGCGAGGATGCGGCGGCGGCGGCGGTCGGCGCCAACATGATCACCCGGGCGGTAGGCGCCAGCGATGTGCTGGAGCTCGACGTGACGACCCTGGCAACGCAGGACGGCGACATCTTCCTGCTGTGCAGCGACGGCCTCAGCAACCCTGTGCCCGAGCAGGCGATCCGCGAGACGCTCGCCTGCGGCGATTGCGCCCAGGCGGTGCAGACCCTGGTCGGGCTGGCGCTGGCAAATGGCGGCCGCGACAATGTGACGGTCATCGTGGCGCGCGCTTCGGACATGTCGGGCGACAAGACCCTGATGAACCCCGCACTGTAGTACCTGTGCGCTCAGTGGGTCTTGCGAAAATCCTTCGAGTGCAGGCCGTGCTTCTTCAACAGGATCTGCAGGTGGGAGCGGTTCATGTCCCAGCGCCGCGCCAGCTCGGCTACCGTCCCGCCGACTTCCTGCAATCCCCGCTCGAGGCAATGGCGCTCGGCCTCGTCGCTGGCGGCCCGTTTGGCTTCCGCCAGCGACACGCTTGCCGCGAGCGCCTCCGCCGTCGCCCCAGCGCCTGGTGTCGCGGTCGTGCCGGCCGCCGCGGGCCGGATGTCTTCCGGCAGGTGCGCCAGGTCGGCCGTCTCGCCGGCCAGGCAGGCGAGACGGTACATGATATTGCGCAGTTCGCGGATATTCCCCGGGTAGCCGTAGCGCAGCAGAAAATCGCGCAGGCGCGCCGTCAGCGCCACCGGCCGCCGCTTCAGGGCCTCCGCCGCCTCGTCGCCGTAATAGGCCAGCAGCAACGGGATCTCATCCTTGCGCTCGCGCAGCGGCGGCAAGGTCACGTGGATCACGCTGAGACGATAGAACAGGTCTTCGCGGAACGTGCCCTGCTCGATCAGCTTGCGCAGGTTCTTGTTGGTCGCCGCGACGATGCGCGCATCGACGGCAATCGTCTCGTCGGAACCGACCCGCTGGATTTCGTGCGACTGCAGCACGCGCAACAGCTTCACCTGGCCGGGCAAGGGAAGTTCGCCGATCTCGTCGAGGAAGATGGTGCCTTTGTGCGCGCTCTCGAACTTCCCCTTGCGGTCGTTGGAGGCGCCCGTGAACGCCCCCTTCTTGTGACCGAACAGTTCCGATTCGAGCAGGCTGTCGGGAATCGCACCGCAGTTGACCGAAATATAGGGCTTGTCGGCCCGTGCGCCGTTGGCGTGGATCACCTTGGCCATCAGCTCCTTGCCGGTACCGCTTTCGCCGTCGACCAGCACGGGCAGGTCGGTGGGCGCCGCCTTCTCGGCGATCTCGAGGGCGTCGAGCAGCTTGGGGTTGTCGCCGAAGGTGCCTTCGAACACGAAGCTGCGCGCCAGCAGTGCGCGGCGCCGTTCGCCGCTCGGCGGTTCGGCGACCGGTTCTTCCCCGGTCCGGCGTTCCATGTCGGCACCGACGGCCTGGACGAAACGCTCCTTGTGCGACAGCTGCATGACCTCGTCGCGCAGCGTATTCGCCTGGCGCAGCAGCTTGTCGACGTCCGGACGTTCGAGCCGGGTGGCCCAGCGCAGGGTCGAGCGCATGATCTCGATCTTTTCCAGCAAGGCCGCATACGACATCGCCGATCCGCGCTCGCCGCCGGGATTGAACAGTTTCATGACATCCCCGCACCCAGCTGTTTCTGCACCAGCTCGTAGTACATGCCGCGCCGCGCCAGCAATTCCTCATGGCGCCCCTGTTCGACGATCTTTCCTTCGTAGAGCACGACGATCTTGTCGGCCCGTATGATCGTGCTGAGCCGGTGCGCGATGATGACGGCGGTACGGCCGGCCAGGATGGCTTCCATATTCGCCATGATATTGCTTTCCGACTGGGTGTCGAGGGCCGAGGTCGCCTCATCGAACACCAGCAGGCGCGGGTCGTGGTAGAGCGCGCGCGCGATGCACAGGCGCTGCACCTGCCCGCCGGACAGACCGACGCCGCGCTCGCCCACCACCTGCTCGTAGCCGAGCGGCAGCTTGCTGATGAAGGCATGGGCATCGGCCATCTTCGCCACTTCCTCGACGCGGCGGCGGTCCGGACTGTCGTCGCCGCTGGCGATGTTTTCGGCGATGGTGCCGGAGAACAGCAGGTTGCTCTGCATGACATAGCCGACCTGGGCCCGGTAATAGCCGCGGTCGATGACGTTCATCTCATAGCCGTCGACGAAGATTTTGCCCTCGCTGGGCGGATAGAAGCCCACCAGCAGCTTCGCCAGCGTCGTCTTGCCGGAACCGCTGCGGCCGACGATCGCCACCAGCTGGCCCGGCTTGATGTCGATGTCGATGTCCTCGAGCACATAAGGCGTGTCATCGCCGCCGTAGCGGAAATACATGTGCTCCAGCTTGAGCTCGCCCCGCAGGTCGGGCAGCACGACGCGCGCCGCGACGTCGGCGGGCTTCTGTTCCGGTTCGATGTCGAGCACGTCGCCGAGGCGCTCCATCGCGACCGTGGCGTCGCCCATGCGGCTCCACAGGCCCACCAGGCCCATCAGCGGCCCCAGCACGCTGCCCATCAGGGCATTGAAGGCCATCAGCTGGCCGATGGTCAGCTCGCGCGCCAGCACCAGGCTCGCACCGGCCCACAGGATCACGATCGTGGTGGCCGAATTCAATACCTGGCTTGCCAGCCCGACCAGGATGCTGAACGATTGGGAACGGTATTGCGTCTCGAGTGCCTTCACGTATTTCTTTTCCCATTTCAGGCGCACGGGACGCTCGCTGCCCATGCCCTTGATGGTTTCGATGCCGCCCAGCGCCTCCATCAGGAAGGACTGGGCATCCGTCGATGCGGCAAACACCTCCCGCGCGTACTCCTTGATACGGGGTGTCGCGAGCACGGTCAGCGCCACGATCGGGATGACGAAGCCGATCAGCAGCAGGGTCAGCTTGACGTTGTAGAAGAACAGGATGGTGAAGTACATGAAGACCATCAGCAGGTTCAGCAGGGTCGTCACGGTCGACTCGGTGAGGAAAGCGCGGATCGTCTGGTTTTCCGAAAAGCGCGCGAGGATGTCGCCGGTCTTGCGCTTGGCAAAGAAGGAATACGGCAAGGACATCGTGTGCTTGAAGAACTGCGCCATCATCGAAAAATCGAGGTTGCGTACCATGTAGTTGGACAGGTAGGCGCGCAGGGTCGACATGACCTGGGTGAACACGGTGGAGATGACGAGGCCCAGGATCAGCAGGTGCAGCAGGCCGACGTTCTGGTGTACCAGCACGCCGTCGAGGATGTTCTGGATGATCAGGGGCGGGACGATCCCCAGCATCTGGATCACGAAGGTGGCCAGGAACAGGTGCAGCAGGATTTTCCTGTAGGGCCGCAGGTAGCCGACGAAGCGCAGCCATGGCGAACGGGTTGCCGTCAGCTGCAGCAACTGCTCGCCGGGGGTGAACACCAGGCAGGTGCCGCTCCAGCCCCGTTCGAACTCTTCCACGCTCATCTTCTTGAAGCCGACGGCCGGATCGGCGACCCAGACCTGGCTTGGCGAGACACCGTAGACGACCACGTAGTGATACCCCTCCCAGTGCACGATGAAGGGCAGCTCGAAGCCCTGCAGCGCATCGAAGGTGCATTGCACGCCGCGGGTGCCGAAACCGAGCGCCTCGCCGGCGCGCGCCAGGCTGTCCAGGGTGGCGCCTTGCGCGGTCACGTTGGCAAGTTCACGCAGCTTCCCGAGCGTCATGTTGATGCCGTAATGGCGGCACAGCATCGCAAGGCAGGCGGCGCCGCAATCCATTTCCTCGGCCTGTTCGACCCAGGCAAAGCGCTTGATGACTTTTTCTCCGGCCCCCGGACTGGATGCGAGATCGAGCACGACGGGCCGCTTGCGCCGCTCCGCCAGTTTCTTCTGGCGATGCAGTTCGCGTTCGAGAAAGCGGATACGCTCCTCGATCACCTCGCGGAATTTCGCATTGCGCTCCAGGATGAAATGCGCGGACTTCTCCGGGATGACCAGCACGGTGGCGTCCGTCGAGGCCAGTACCGTGGCGGGCTGTTCCTGGCGCATCAGGGAGGCGCGCTCGCCGAAGATCTCGCCCGGCCCCAGCGTGGCCAGCACGAATTCGTCGCTGCTGTCGTGGACCACGACCCGCACTTCGCCCTGGCGTACGACGTACAGCCGGCGGTCGTCGCGCGATCCCTGCTTCAGGATCTCCTTGCCGGCGCTGACGCGCTTGACGCCGACGCTGCGCACGAAATCGTCCAGCTCGGGCTTGCTGACCTTGCCGCGCAAATCGAACAGCCGCGCAACCAGGCCGCCTGCCGAGCTGACCGCCACATAGTTGTTGATGAAGTCCAGCGCCGCCGGGTTACGGGCAACGACCGGTTCGATCGCCGTGCGCGGGATGAACCACAGCTCCGTCTTCAGCGCCGCGCGCGCCGACAGCTCGTGCCGATAGCTGCGCAGCATGGCGATCTCGGCGAACACTTCGCCCGCCTTGCGCACGCCCATGCTGGTTTCCTTGCCATGTTCCTCGCTGAACATGCGTACCGAGCCGGAGCGGATGACGACCAGCCCATCGGCGGCGTCGCCCGCGCTGCAGATGGTATCGCCGAAGGCGTAGGCACGCGTTTCGATCGCGGCCGCGAGCGTTTCCAGCTCCTCGGCCGTGAAGACGGACAGGATCTCGACGGCGGCCAGGAATTCGGCGGGAGATTGCTCTTGTTTCGCAACTGAGTCCATGTCGGTGTCCCGCGAACCCGTCCCTCATGTTGCGGCCGCCGCCAGCTCAACGCGCGGGACAGGCCTCGATGATGTGCTCCTGCGCCCGCGCCGCCAGCCATTCCTCGCGCAGCAGGCGGCGTACCTCCACGGTGGTGTCCTCGTCCAGCGCCGCGGGATGCCTGGCGTTGACCGCGTAGATTTCGAACAACGTCCGGTCGGCCGAGGGGAAAGGGCCCAGCAGGTCGCCCGCCGCGGCATTGAACACGCGCGCCTCGATGTCGGGCCGCAGGGAGCCGCGCAGTACCCGTCCGATCACCCCGCCGTTCTCGCGCGCATCGCCGACCGAATGCTCGTTCACCATCTCGGCAAAGCTGTCCGGATCGTCGGCCAGCGCCGACATCATTTCCTTGGCCTTGCCTTCGGAGTCGAGCACGATATGGCTGATCTCGACGCTGTCGAACTTCGGCGAGTTAAGCTTGAAATAGTGCTCGATGGCTTGCGGGCTGCACACCTGTTCCATCATCTTTTCCTGGGTCAGGCTGTCGACGATGAAATCCTCGAACTCGTCCAGGCTGATGCCCAGCACGTCGAGGTAGTGGTTCATGTCGGCCGCCCGGTGCAGGCCCTGGATGCGCCGGAACTGGTCGGCGCGCTCCTGGATCGCTTCCGGGGCAAGCTGCACGCCCTGCTTTTTCGCCGCCAGCACGGTCAGCTTGTCGCGCACCATCTGCTCGACGAGTCCTTCGAACTGCCCGGTCAGCTTGAGTGTCCGGATGAAGTCTTCCGTATCGATGACGGTGTCGTCGATGCGCACAATCCCGGCCATGGTCTCTCCCTCGTCGACGTCCTCGTCCTATCCGTTGTAGCAGGCCGTCGGGCAAAGTCAATGTCGGCGGGACGGTGCCGGTTAAAAGCGCAGCGCCAGGTAGACGCCGGCGACGCCCAGGCTCGCCAGGGTGACCGGTATGCCGACGCGTGCGTGGCGTTTCCAGTCGATGGCGATGCCGCGCCTGGCCGCGGCGTCCACCACGATGATGTTCGCAATGCTGCCGACGATGAGCAAATTGCCGGACAGGGTGCTCACCAGCGCAAGCAGCGCACCGCCGATCTCGTGGTGGACCACAGGGATCAGCAGCATCACGGCGGGAACGTTGGATACCAGGTTGGAAAGCAGGAAAGTCGCAAAAAACAAGGGTGCCGGATGATCCAGCTGCACCCCGTGTTCGCCAAGGCGGGCGACGAGATCCGCGGCGATGCCGGTGCGCTGGAATGCATGGTTGACGACGAACAGGCTCATGAATAAAACCAGCAGCTCCCAGTCGACCAGGCCCAGCATGTTCTGGGAACGCAACTGGCGGCTCATGAGGAGGATGCCGGCGCCGATGAGCGCCATATGCTCTCTCGGCCACGGTGCGACAAGGAACGCCACCAGCAGCACGCCGGCGACGGCCAGTCCCTTTGCCGTCTGCCAGGCATCGAAGGGCACTTCCGCGGTGTGCGGCTCGGGAGCCGGCACCGACTGTGCCGCGGGATCGCCGGCTTCCTGCCAGCGACCACCGGTCTGCCACACGACCAGGGCCCAGCTTGCAAGCAGCCCCAGCGCGACGGGAGCGATCGCCTCCAGGAAGTAGCCGTCGAACGACAGCCGCAAGGTCTGGCCGATCAGCATGTTCTGCGGATTGCCGATCAAGGTCGCGGCCGAGCCGATATTGGAGGCACAGGCGAGTGCCAGCAGGAAAGGTATTGGGGCCAGGCCACGCCGCCTGCAGGCATCGATCAGCACCGGGGCAACCGCCAGGCAGACGATGTCGTTGCTGAATACGGCCGAGAGTGCGGCCGCGATCACGACCAGCACCGCCAGGAGCCCCGGCGGCCCCAGCGACAAGCCGGCCAGCTTGCGGGTGATCCAGTCGTAGAATCCCCCGAGACGCATTTGCGCCGATACGACCATGAAGGCAAACAGCAAGGCCATCGTCGGCAAATGAATGGCAGCCACCGCGTCCTCGAGGCTCAGGGCATCGATGCTGATCAGTGCGATGGCCCCGAGCAGGGCAACCCCGGTCCGGTCGAGCCTCAGGAATGGCAGCCCCCCAAGGATCATGCCGAGATAAACGATAAGAAAGATAATAAGGATCGTGGTAGTCATATTGTTTCAATCGCAAACTGTCCCCGATTCTAACAAGCTAATAAAATTGCCCACCGCCAGTTTGCGGCACCCCGGCAGGAAACCTGTCTTGGCATTACACTACGCCGTCGGCGAAACACTCCCGGCGGCTTTTTCACGATTAGTAAAGGAAAAACGATGAGCGGATATTTGCAGGGCAAGGAGATGGCAGGCGCAGGTTCGGGCGGCGAGAGCCCGGCCCCGGCGCAACCGGCCCGCAAAGCGGTTACCCTGCCTTCGCTGCTGGCGATGCGCGCGGCCGGCCAGAAAATCGCCATGCTGACCTGCTATGACGCCAGCTTCGCTTCGCTGATGGACCGCTGCGGCGTCGACATCCTGCTGATCGGCGATTCGCTGGGCATGGTCTGCGCCGGCTACGACTCGACCCTGCCGGTGACGGTGGCCGACGTCGCCTACCACACCGCCTCGGTGGTGCGCGGCCGCAAGCACGCCTTCGTGCTGGCCGACCTGCCCTTCGGCAGCTACGGCACCAACCAGCAGGCCTACGACAGCTGCGCCACGCTGATGCGCGCCGGCGCCCAGATGATCAAGATCGAGGGCGGCGCCTGGCTGGCCGACACCGTGCGCTTCCTGACCGAGCGCGGCATCCCGGTCTGCGCCCACATCGGCCTGACCCCGCAATTCGTGCACCAGTTGGGCGGCTACAAGGTGCAGGGCAAGACCGACGCCGGCGCCGAGCAACTCAAGCGCGATGCCCAGGCCCTGCAGGACGCCGGCGCGGCCATGGTGCTGCTGGAAGCGGTGCCGGCAAGCCTGGGCAAGGAAGTAACGGAGCTGCTGCACGTGCCGACCATCGGCATCGGCGCCGGCCCGGACTGCTCCGGCCAGGTGCTGGTGATGCACGACCTGCTGGGCGTCTTCCCGGGCCGCAAGGCGCGCTTCGTGAAGAATTTCATGGATGGCCAGACCAGCATCGACGCCGCGGTGGAAGCCTATGTGGCGGCGGTGAGGGACGGCAGCTTCCCGGCACCGGAACACTGCTTCTGACCGGCGGAGGGTGGCTATGGAGACTTCTTCGACCACCCGCCTCTTTCTGGCCCTGTGGCCGGATCCGGCCGTGCGCGAGCAGCTGCGCGCATGGCGCGAGCTGTGGGACTGGCCGCGCGGCGCCTCGCCGGTCCACACGGATAAACTGCACCTGACCCTGCACTTCCTCGGCAACCAGCCAAGCGAGTCCCTGCCTGCGCTGCTCGACGGCCTGGCCGTTCCCATGTCTCCGTTCCGTCTGAAGCTGGACCTGGCGGAGCTGTGGCATAACGGGGTTGCGGTGCTGGCGCCGTCTTCGGTTCCGCAGGCGCTGCTGGACCTGCATGCCGCGCTCTCGGGCGCCCTGCCCGGCCTGGGGCTGGAGCCGGAGGCGCGGACCTATCGGCCGCACGTGACCATGGCGCGGCGGGCTCGCGGTGCGGAGATTCCGCAGAATGGACCGGTGATCGACTGGCAGATCGACCATTACACGATGGTCGAGTCGAAGACCGGGGATGGCGACGGTTACACAGTGCTGCGCGAGTACCGCTGACTTTTGCGTGGGCTCGGTGAGCCCACGATGCACATCATCGCTTCACGACGCGCGCGTTGGCCGCGATCACGACGCCCGACACGGACAGGATGCCCAGCGCCAGCGCGATATTCGTATGCGCCGCCACCGACCCGATCAGCGGCGGCGCCAGCAACAGGCCCGCATAGCCCAGGGTCGCCACCGTCGCCAGTCCGCCGCCGGCCGACATGCCCGGAATGCGCGCGGCGGCCGCGAAGATCAGCGGCACCAAGTTGGCCGCGGACAGGCCGATCAGCGCGAAGCCGCAGGCCGACAGCACGAAGTGGGTGCTGAGCACGGCCAGCATCAGCCCGGCGAACATGCCGATGCCGCCGATCACCATCACCCGCATCGCGCCGAAGCGCAGCACCAGGCGGTCGCCCGCGAAGCGGCAGGCCGCCATCGCGATCGAGAAGGCGGAATAGCCGAGTGCCGCCGATGCCGGCTCGGCGCGGGTGCGCTCGGTCAGCAGCAGCGCGCTCCAGTCGACTAGCGCGCCTTCGACCGCGAAGCACAGCATGCCGAGCAGGCCGAGGAAGAGCGCCGGGCCGCGCGGCATCGCGAAATGGCTCTCGTGCTTCGAGGGCGCCACCCGCAGCACATAGGGTGAGCACAGCGCGACGATGACGGCGATCGCGATCCCCGCCATCAGCGCGCCGCGGCCGTCGCCCAGGCCGGCGCCGATCAGCATGCCGCCCAGGGCCGCGCCCAGCAGCCCGCCCAGGCTGAAGAAGCCGTGGAAGGACGACATCGTCGGAATGCCGCGCGCGCTTTCCACCTCGCTGGCGTTGGCGTTCATCGACACGTCCAGCACCCCGTTGCTGGCGCCGAAGGCGAAGGCCGCCAGGAACAGCGGCAGCAGGCCGTCCGCGTTCATCAGCAGCACGCCGGTGACGGCGAACAGTCCGCCGCTCGCGAGGGTGACGCTGCGGGTGCTCCAGCGCGCCGACATCCAGCCGGACACCGGCATCGCCGCGATCGCGCCGCCGGCGATGGTCAACAGCAGGAAGCCCAGGGTGCCGGTATCGATGCCGGCGCGCGCCTGGACCAGCGGCACGTGGGCCGCCCACAGGCCGATCCCGGTGCCGTTCAGCAGGAAGACGATGGAGATGGCCCAGCGCGCCGCATTCACGGTCGCTACGCTGGCGGGTTGAAGGTTCTCGACCGGTTTCATGCTTTGACTTTCGCTGCGAGTTTGATGTCGGGGGTGGGGTCGAGCTGGCGCAGGCGCTCCAGCACGTCGGGCGGACAGTCGGCTTCCAGCACCAGCTGATCGGCATCGATCAGAGGCGCGATCAGGAAGGGCGCCGGCGCCTCCAGCCGTTCGTTGAGGACGGCGACCACGCGGCGGCTGGCCGAGGCCAGCATGGCCTGCTTGACCCGGGCCTCCTCGGCATCGCTGGCGCCCAGCCCGCGGTCGGCCTCGACGCTGCAGACGCCGACCACGGCCAGGTTCACGCGCAGCCTGCGGATCTCGTCCACGGTCTGGGCACCCAGCACGGCGCCGGCATGGCCCGCGTAGATCCCGCCCAGCAGGATCACCTTCGTCTTGCGCAGTTCGCCCAATGCCAGCGCGATCTGCGGGCTGTTGGTGATGACGGCGGCGGCGCGCCCGTCTTCGAGCAGGCGGGCGAAGGCCAGGTTGGTGGTACCGGCATCGACCAGGATGGTGTCGCCGGGGCGCACGGCGTCGACCAGCGCCTGGGCCAGCATGGCCTTGCGGTCGCCGGCATCGTCGCTGCGCTGGCCGAAGCTGGGCTCGGCCCGGGTGCGCCGCATCGCGCCGCCATGCACGCGGCGCAGCAGGCCGGCGGCGTCGAGATCGCGCAGGTCGCGCCGGATCGTGTCTTCGGAGGTCTGGAAGCGCAGCGCCAGCTCGGCCGCCAGCACCTTCCCCTGTTGGTCCACCATGTCGACGATCTGTTGCCGACGTTCTTCTGCTAACTGCATTGCTTCTCCTGTTTGTTCGCGATAATGTACAGGCCTAGGTACAAACGTGCAAATAAACGCAATTAAAATGCACGAATGTGCATATTTAGTATGCATGTTGGCAATAAATTGTGGCCTGATAGTTGGTTGGACGATTATTCGTTGTTACACTCGGCCGGTAGAAAAACACATGAAAATCATGGACAAGTCCGCCTCCATCCTCATCGTCGACGACTATCTGCTGATCCGCACCGCGGTCCGCCAGGTGCTGACCGAACTCGGCTTCGTCAACATCTTCCAGGCCGAAAACGGCAAGACGGCCCAGGACCTGATGCGCAAGCAACACGTCGATGTCGTGATCGGCGACTGGAGCATGCCCATCATGAGCGGCCTCGAGCTGCTGGGCTGGATGCGCAAGGACGCGCGCTACGCCGGGACCCCGTACATGATGCTGACCGCCGAGTCGAACCCGGCCTCGGTGCGCAGCGCGCTGCAGGCCGGCGTCAACGCCTACATGATCAAACCCTTCACGGTGCACAGCTTCGCCAGCAAATTCATGGCGATGATCGGCGCGCCCCAGGAAGCCCCGGCCTCGCCGTTCGTGCGCCCGGCCGCTCCCGCGCCTGCCGCTTCCCCGGCGCCGGCGGCACCGCCGGCGCCATTGCTGGCACCGGCCGGCGCCGCCGACGTGATCGGCCTGCAGCAGCCGCTGGCCGAGCGCATCAAGAAAAGCACGGTGCTGATCGTCGACGACGTGCCGACGAATATCGAGATCCTGGCCGGCGCCCTGAAGGACGAATACGCGATCAAGGTGGCGATCAGCGGCCGCAAGGCGATCGAGATCGCCGACAGCTTCCAGATCGACCTGATCCTGCTGGACATCATGATGCCGGTGATGGACGGCTTCGAAACCTGCCGCCAGCTGAAGGCGAATCCGAAGACGGCCGGCATCCCGATCATCTTCCTGTCCGCGAAGGACGCCGTCGACGACGTGGTGGGCGGCCTGCGCCTGGGCGCGGTCGACTATGTGTCGAAGCCGGCCGACCCGACCATCCTGAAGGCGCGCATCGCGACCCACCTGACCCTGGCCGCGGCCATCGCCGACCTGAAGCGCCAGAACGAGCTGCTGGTGGAGAACGCCCACCTGCGCGAGGACGTCGAACGCATGACCCGCCACGACCTGAAAAGCCCGCTGGCGGTGGCCCTGCACGGCAGCCAGGCCTTGCAGGCTAGTTCCCTCAGCGAGACCCAGCGCGAGCACGCGCGCATGATCGAGATGGCGGCCAACAATGCCCTCGAAATGATCAACCGCACGCTCGACATCTACCGCATGGAAAAGGGCGAGTACCAGCCGGCGCTGCAGGCTTTCGACCTGGGCGCCCTGCTCGAGCGCGTGGCCCGGCAGACCCGCCTCGCCTTCGCGCCCAGCGCCATCGGGATCCGCTTCGACGCGCCCAGCGACACGATCTGCCTGGGCGAACCGCTGCTGTGCTATTCGATGTTCTCGAACGCCTTCAAGAACGCGGCCGAAGCCTCGCCGGAGGGCGGCACGATCAGGATCGACGTCTCGCCGGGCTACGGCAAGCTGCACGTGGCGATCGACAACGAGGGCGAAGTGCCGCCGGCCATGCACGGACGCTTCTTCGAAAAGTACGCGACGGCGGACAAGGAAGACGGCAGCGGGCTGGGGACGTATTCGATCCGGCTGATGGCCGAGGTGCAGGGTGGCGGGGCTTCGATGGATAGCGGGGATGGGCGTACGCGGTTGACGATCACGCTGCCCTGCGTTTGATCATTGGCGCTCGCACCCTCGTCCCCGCAGGCGGGGACCCTACGCATCACACCAGCAGCATCAGATGCTCCCGCTCCCAGGAACTGATCACCCGCGAAAACGTCGCAAACTCCAGTTCCTTCACCTCGCAGAAAGCCTGCACGAACAAGGATCCCAGCATCGCCGCCAGCGCCGGGCAGCCGCGCAGCTGCTGGATCGCGTCCTCCAGGTTGCGCGGCAGTTCTCCGTGGATGTGCTCGGCGCTGTCGGGCGTCGGCGCGGCCGGTTGCAGGCCTTCCGTCATGCCCAGCCAGCCGCAGGCCAGGGTCGCCGCCATCGCCAGGTAGGGATTCACGTCCACGCCCGGCACGCGGTTCTCGACCCGGCGGTTGGCCGGGCCGGCGTTCGGCACGCGGATGCCGCAGGTACGGTTGTCGTAGCCCCAGTGCACGTTCATCGGCGCCGACTGGAAGCGCGACAGGCGGCGGTAGGAATTTACATGGGGCGCGAATAATAAGGTCGCTGGAGGCAGGTATTTTTCCAGCCCACCGATGAATTGACGGAACAGCGTGCTCTCGCCGCCATCCTCGTCCGAGAAGATGTTGCGGCCGCTGTCGTCGACGATGCTCTGGTGGACGTGCATCGCACTGCCGGGCTCGGTCTCCATCGGCTTGGCCATGAAGGTGGCGAAGATGCCGTGCCGCAGCGCCGTCTCGCGCACCGCGCGCTTGAACAGGAAGACGCGGTCGGCCAGCTCGAGCGCGTCGCCGTGGGTGAAATTGATCTCCATCTGGCCGGCGCCGGCCTCGTGGATCAGGGTCTCGACGCCCAGCTCGTGCTGCTTGCAGAAGGCCGACAGCTCCAGGAAGAAGGGATCGAAATCGTTGACCGCGTCGATCGAATAGGATTGCCGGCCCTGCTCGGTGAAGCCGCTGCGGCCGGTCGGCGGGCTCAAGGGTTCGTGCGGGTTGGTGTTGCGCGCGACCAGGTAGAACTCCATCTCCGGCGCCACCACCGGCCGCCAGCCGCGCTCGCGGTACTTGTCCAGCACCCGCCGCAGCACGGCGCGCGGCGCCAGCTCGACCGGGCTGCCGTCGAAGTTCTGGCAATCGTGGATCACGCAGGCGACCCGCTCGGTGGCCCAGGGCACGACGCGGATCGTGGCCGGGTCCGGCACGCAGATCATGTCGGGGTCGGTCGAGCCGACGTAGGGCGTGTTGTTCGGCTGCTCGCCGTGGACGGTATTCAGCAGCACGCTCTTCGGCAGGCGCATGTGCTCACCGGTGAGGAACAGGTCTTTCGGGAGGATCTTGCCGCGGGCGATGCCGGTCATGTCCGCGATCACGCACTCGACCTCGTGGATGTTGTGTTCTCGCAGAAAGTCCCGCATGTCCCCGCTGATCGCTTCGGCCATCGCACCCCTCGCTTGCCCCGCTGCGGGTGACTATAGCACCGGCCAGCAGGCCGCCGCGCGCGGCTGGACCCGCGTCCCGATGCCGCAATTCGTTGCCTGAATCCCGCAGTTGGCGTCATTGCCTGTTCCACACGGCGTTTTCTCCGTCATACTTTCGGCATGGAACTGCAAACGACCGAAAGAATGGCCACGGCCCGCATGTGGCGTATCTATGCCTGCGGCTGGCTCGCCTACCTCTGCCTTCTGGCGATTGCCTTGCAGGCGGATGACCTGCGGCATGGCCACGTCAACTGGCGTGCCTCGGCGCCGGTTTTCTGGAGCCTTCCACAGGCACTGTTCCTGGCCCTGCTGTGGCCGCTGAGCGGCTGGCTGGAACGCAAGCGCCTGGCGCTGGGAAGCTTGATATGCGTTCATATCGTCGGCGCCTTTTCCTATCCTGTCGCGATCTACAGCCTGATCGCCACGATCAACGGATTCAGCCAGGCGCTGGGCTGGTACGTCTGGCCCATCCTCTACGGCGCGATGACCTATGGCGTCGTCGCCGCCGCCTTCCACGTCGTGCGCCTGAACGCCACGCGCCAGCGCCAGGCCATCGCCATCCAGCAAGCCCATGCCCTGCTGGTCGCCTCCGAACTGAACGCCCTGCGCAACAAGCTGAACCCCCACTTCCTGTTCAATACCCTGCACTCGATCATCGCGCTCACGCGCCGCAATCCGGAGGCCGCCGAGACCGCGCTGTTCCAGTTCTCGGACATGCTGCGCTACGTGCTCGACACCGAAAAAAGCGGCAGCGACCGCGTCACGCTGGAAGACGAGCTGCGCTTCGTGCGCGACTACCTCGAGCTGGAAAGCCTGCGCCTGGGCGCGCGCCTGAAGGTCGAGTGGGAGCTCGACATTGATGCCGCCCGCATCGCGTTGCCGGCGCTGTCGCTGCAGCCGCTGGTCGAGAACAGCATCAAACACGCGTTCAATCCGCACAGCCGCCCGGGCCTGCTGCGCATCCGCACCCGCCTCGACGATGAGGCCGGAGCCTTGACCATGACCGTCGGCGACGACGGGCCCGGCGCCGACCCCGCCATCGTGAAGCAGTCGAACGGCCTCGGCATCCGCACCGTCGAACGCCGCCTGCAGCTCGAGTACGGCGCCAGGGGCATTCTCTCGATCGCCACCGCGCCCGGCGCCGGTTTCGTCGTGACGATGTCGATCCCGCTCGAATCCGCCTGAATGAAGGAAGCCCTGTGAACACGAAAACCGTATTCATCGCCGAGGACGAGCCGCTGGCCCGCGACCTGCTGCGCGACGCCATCTACGCCCACCCCGCCCTGCGCCTGGCGGGCGAAGCCGGCGACGGCGCCACGGCACTCGAGCAGATCAACCGGATCCGCCCGGACGTGGTCTTCATGGACATCCAGATGCCGGAGATGACCGGCCTGGAAGTGCTGCGCCGCCTGAGCTGCGCACCCGACATCGTCTTCACCACCGCCTACGACCAGTACGCGGTGACGGCCTTCGAGCTGAACGCGGTCGACTACCTGCTCAAGCCTTTTACGCGCGCCCGCTTCGACGCCGCGGTGGCGCGCCTGCTGGAAGCGCCCATGCCGCCGCGCGAGATCGTCGATGCGGCGCTCGAGCAGGCGACGCGGCGCAAGGAAGGTCAACCCGCTGGCCGCCTCGAACGCATCCTGGTGCGTGACCGCGGCCGCATCTTCCCGCTGTCGCTGAACGAGATCGAATATTTGAAAGCGGATTCGAAGTACACGGCCATCGCCGCGCGCGGCCAGACCTTCCTGGTCCGCATCGGCATCTCGGAACTCGAAGCCCAGCTCGATCCAACCCGCTTCATCCGTGTGCACCGCTCGGCGCTGGTGAACCTGGACTTCGTCGATTCGATGCGGGCGGACGACCAGTCGCAGCTGCTCATCCAGATGCGGGACGGGACGATGCTGACGGCGAGCCGGGAGGCTTCGAAGGTGTTGCGGGAGATGGCGATTTGAGAGCTGCGCGGAACTCGTTTCGACCCGCGCCTTGTCAACGTCGTCCCCGCGAAGGCGGGGACCCAAGTTTGCCGAGTCGCTACGAACCTGGGCTCCCGCCTTCGCGGGAACGACGGGTCAGCGGCTGCGGGTCGCTCCTTGCGTTCCCGTTCCTCACACCTGAATCCAGGTCGTCTTCAACTCCGTGTACTTGTCAAACGCATGCAATGACTTGTCGCGCCCATTCCCCGACTGTTTATAGCCGCCAAACGGCACGGTGATGTCGTCATTGTCATACTGGTTCACATGCACGGTCCCGGCCCGCAGCCTGCGCGCCGTGCGGATCGCCTTGCTCATGTCCGCCGTCCACACCGCCGCCGCCAGCCCGTAGGGCGTGCTGTTCGCCTGCCGCACCGCCTCATCCAGATCGGTAAAGGACAGCACGGATAAAACCGGCCCGAAGATCTCCTCGCGCGCAATCCGCATCGAGGCGTCGACGCCATCGAACAGGGTCGGCTCGATATACAGGCCGCCCGTCTCGGCACGCGCGGCGCGTCCGCCCGCCAGCAGGCGCGCGCCGGCCGCCTTGCCGTCTTCGATATAGCCGAGCACCGTCTTCATCTGGATGCCGTCGACGATGGCGCCCATCACGGTGTCCGGGTCGAGCGGATCGCCCGGCGCATACTTCGGCATCAGGGCCAGGGCTTTATCCAGGAAGGCCTCGCGGATCGACTCTTCGACGAACAGGCGCGAAGGCGCGTTGCAGCTCTCTCCCTGGTTGAAGTAGATCGAGCCGATCGCGCCCGCCACCGCGGCGTCCAGGTCCGGGCAGTCGGCGCAGACGATGTTCGCCGATTTGCCGCCCAACTCGGTCCAGGCGCGCTTCAGGTTCGACTGTCCCGCCATCTGCAGGATCTGCTTTCCGACCCGGGTCGAGCCCGTGAAGGCGATGCAGTCGACGTCCATGTGCAGGCCGAGGGCCTTGCCGGCTTCGCCTCCGTAGCCGGGGAGGACGTTGAACACGCCTTCCGGCACGCCGGCCTCCAGTGCCAGCTCGGCCAGGCGTAGTGAAGTCAGCGGCGCCTTTTCCGAAGGCTTGAGCACCAGGCTGTTGCCGGCGGCGAGAGCCGGGCCGATCTTCCAGGCCGCCATCAGCATCGGATAGTTCCAGGGGATGATGGCGGCCACCACGCCCACCGGCTCGCGCTGAATCAGGGCCAGGCTGTCCTGGCCGGTGGGCGCCACTTCGTCATAGATCTTGTCGATCGCCTCGCCGTACCAGCGGATGCAGTTCTGGGCCAGCTGCACGTCGACGCTGCGGCTGTAGCGGATCGGCTTGCCCATGTCGAGGGTCTCCAGCAGGGCCAGCTCGTCGCGCTTGGCCAGCATCAGGTCGGCGAAGCGGATCAGCACGCGCTTGCGATCAGCGGGTGCCTTGGCGGACCAGCGGCCGTCGTCGAAGGCGGCGCGGGCACTGGCGACCGCGGCGTCGACGTCGTCGGGACCGCAGCGCGCGACCTCGCCGAGCTGGCGTCCGTCGATCGGCGAGATACAGTCGAAACGGGCGCCGGAGGCCGCGTCAATACGCCTGCCATCGATGACGGCGCGGCCGTCGATCCGCACCGTTTTGGAACGTTCATGCCAGGATTCGGTAGTCATTGTGTCCCCTCTGGAGTCATGATTGTTGTCAGGCCGATACTAGCAAACAAAATCGATCCAATTGACGATTTATGCCGCTATAATCGCGAATTTTTCCAGCCAGAATTTCCTCTTTCCCGCTGCCCGGAGCACTTAATGAATACCATCCTGATTACGTCTGTCGTGCTCTACCTGCTGGGCACCCTGGGCCTGGGCATGTGGGCCGGCACGAGGATCAAGAACACGTCCGACTTCGCCGTGGCCGGCCGCAGCCTGCCGCTGATCATGGTGATCACCACGACCTTCGCCACCTGGTTCGGTGCCGAGACCGTGATGGGCATTCCCGCCAGGTTCGTGCAGGGCGGCCTGAACGGACTGGTCGAAGACCCCTTCGGCGCCGGCACCTGCCTGATCCTGGTCGGCCTGTTCTTCGCGGCCCGCCTGTACAAGCTTAACCTGCTGACCATCGGCGACTATTACCGCGCGCGCTACGGCAAGGGCATCGAGGTGTTCTGCTCGGCGGCCATCATCCTGTCCTACCTGGGCTGGGTGGCGGCGCAGATCACGGCGCTGGGCCTGGTCTTTTCCGTCCTGACCGGCGGCGCGATGTCGGAGACCGCCGGCATGATCGTCGGTACCCTGGCCGTGCTGATCTATGTGGTGGTCGGCGGCTTCCTGGCGGTGGCGATCACCGACTTCATCCAGATGATCGTGCTGGTGGTGGGCATGTCCATCATCGCCGTGTTCTCGTCCGAGCTGGCCGGCGGCACCGGCGCCGTGCTGCACATGATCCAGCAGAAGGACCTGTGGAATTTCCTGCCGCAGGCGAAGTTCACCGACATCGCCTTCTTCGTCGGCGCGGCCGTGACGATGATGCTGGGCTCGATCCCGCAGCAGGACGTGTTCCAGCGCGTGATGTCGGCCAAGAACGCGCCGACCGCGCGCGCCGGCGCCGTGATCGGCGGCGCCAGCTACATCCTGTTCGCCTTCGTCCCGATGTTCATCGTCGCCTGCGCCGTGATCGTGATGGGCAACGATGCGATGGAACTGGCCAAGAGCGATTACCAGCGCGTGCTGCCGACCTTCGTGATGACGAAGATGCCCCTGATCATGCAGATCCTGTTCTTCGGCGCGCTGCTCTCCGCGATCAAGAGCACCTCCTCGGCCACCCTGCTGGCGCCGTCGACCAGCTTCACCGAGAACATCCTCAAGAACCTGCGCCCGGGGATGAGCGACCGCCAGCAGCTGTTCGCCATGCGCGTCACCATCGTCGTGTTCGCGGCGCTGGTGCTGACCTACGCGATCGCGATGAAGGGCACCTCGATCTACGAACTGGTGTCCTCGGCCTACCAGGTGACACTGGTCGGCGCTTTCGTGCCGCTGGTGATGGGCCTGTACTGGAAGCGCGCCACCACCCAGGGCGCGATCCTGTCGATCGCGGCCGGCATCGCGGTCTGGATCGTGTTCTTCCCGCAGCTATCGTCACTGGGCGAGCATTTCCCGGGACAGCTGGCCGGGCTGATCGCGGCGTTCGCGGGCATGATCGTGGGGTCGCTGGCGCCGCAGGTGCTCAAGAATCGGCATGAGCCGCACAAGACGGCGTTGAGTGTGTAAATCGTAAATGGCCCCGGCTGATGCTCGGGGCCTTTCAGTTTGTCAGTCCATCCACCCTCTTCCGCGCACATCATCCAAAGTCAGGTCCAGGCAAAACCTGATCCGCTCCACCATCTCATCGATCTGCGCACAGCTCATCACCAGCGGCGGCGCCACGATCATCCGGTCTCCCACCGCCCGCATGATCACCCCGTTGTCGAACATATGGCCCCGGCACACCATGCCTACCGCCAGTTCGCGCGGGAAGGCTTCGCAGTCGTGCAGCGTGGCGCCCTTGCGCCGCACCAGGTTCAGGCCCGCCGCCATGCCCATGCTCTCGGCGTGTCCCACCAGCGGATGCGAGGCCAGCGCCCCGAACGCGGCTTTCAGGTAAGGGCCGGTCGAAAGCAGAACGCGCTCGACCAGGCCTTCATCGATCATGATGCGCAGGTTCTCGAGCGCCGCCGCGCAGGCGACAGGGTGGCCTGAATAGGTGAAGCCGTGGTTGAAGTCGCCGCCCTTCTCGACCAGGGTATGCGCGACCCTGGCGCCCACCAGCACGCCGCCCAGCGGTACATAGCCCGACGTCACGCCCTTGGCGAAGGCGATCAGGTCGGGCCGGAAGCCCATCAGCTGGCAGCCGAACCACGTGCCCAGGCGGCCGAAGCCGCAGATCACTTCGTCGGATACCAGCAGCACGCCGTACTTGTCGCAGATGCGCTGGATTTCGGGCCAGTAGGTCGGCGGCGGGATGATCACGCCGCCCGCGCCCTGCACCGGCTCGCCGATGAAGGCGGCCACCGTGTCGGGCCCGAGTTCGAGGATCTTCTCTTCCAGCCAGCCGGCCGCGTGCAGGCCGAATTCGGCTTCGCTCATGCCGCGCCCATGCTCGGCGAAGTTCGGCTGTCCGATGTGGTGGATGCCGGGTATCGGCAGCGCGCCCTGCGCATGCATGGCGTCCATGCCGCCCAGCGAGGCGCCGGCCACGGTGCTGCCGTGATAGGCGTTGCGGCGGCTGATGATGGCCTGGCGCTGCGGCTGCCCCATCAGCTGCCAGTAGCGCCACACCATGCGCACGATGGTGTCGTTGGCTTCCGAGCCCGAGCCGGTGAAGAACACGTGCTGCATGCCCGCATCGACCTTGCGCGCCAGTTCGACCAGGCGCGCCGCCAGCATCAGCGCCGGCACATTGGTCGTGTTGAAGAAGCTGTTATAGAAAGGCAGCGTGTCCATCTGCCTGGCCACGGCGGCGCTCATGCTCGCGCGGCCGTAGCCGACGTTCACGCACCACAGGCCGGACATGCCGTCGATGAGCTTGCGGCCTTCAGAATCCCATAGGTAGATGCCGTCGCCGCGCACCATCACGCGCGCCCCGCGTTCGCGCAGCGCGCCGTGGTCGGTGAAGGGATGCAGGTAATGCGCGCTGTCGAGCTCCTGCAGCGCGCGCGTGTCAAATGTTCCCGGGCTGTCCACCTCCCGGACCGGCGCGAGCACGTCGGCCGTCACAATGTCGCTTGCCATGATCGACTCCCATCGTTATTGGACGCTCTTTCTTATACATGCAGCAGCAAGTGTTCCCGTTCCCACGGGCTGATGACGGTCATGAACTCCTGGTGCTCGAGTTCCTTCACCGCCGAATAGACGTCGATGAAGCGCTCGCCCAGGATGTCGCGCAGGCGGTCTTCGCGGCGCAGCAGGGTGAGCGCCTCCGGCAATCCCTGCGGCAGTTCGACGTCCATCTTGTAGGCGCTGCCCTCGACCATCGGGGTCGGCTCGATCTGTTCCTGGATGCCGAGGTAGCCGCAGGCCAGGGTGACGGCCAGCGCCAGATAGGGATTGGCGTCGGCGCCGATCACGCGGTTCTCGACGCGGCGGTCCTGCGAACCCGACACCGGCACGCGGATGCCGACCGTGCGGTTGTCGACGCCCCACTGCAGGTTGATCGGCGCGGCGGTGCGGCGCACGATGCGGCGGTAGGAGTTCACGTAGGGCGCGACGATCGCCATCGCCGACGGCATGTACTTCTGCAGGCCGCCGACGTACCAGCGGAACAGCTCGGACGGCGCGCCGTTTTCGTCGCTGAAGATATTCTGGCCGGTCTCGCCGTCGACCACGCTCTGGTGCACGTGCATCGCCGAACCGGGTTCGCCCGCCATCGGCTTGGCCATGAAGGTGGCGTACATGTCGTGCTTGAGCGCGGCCTCGCGCAAGGTGCGCTTGAAGTAGAAGACCTTGTCGGCCAGGCCGAGCGGCTCGCCGTGCTGGAAGTTGATCTCCATCTGGCCGGCGCCGATCTCGTGGATCAGCGTGTCGACGTCCAGGCCCATCATGTCGCAGTAGTCGTAGATGTCTTCGAACAGCGGATCGAATTCGTTGACGGCGTCGATGCTGTACACCTGGCGGCTGGTCTCGGAGCGTCCGCTGCGGCCGATCGGCGCGGCCAGCGGCAGGTCGGGATCGATGTTCTTGGCCGTCAGGTAGAACTCGAGTTCGGGCGCCACCAGCGGCTTCCAGCCCTTCTGCGTGTACAGCTTGAGCACGCGCCGCAGCACGCTGCGCGGGGCGAAGTCGACCAGGCGGCCGTCGGAGAAATAGCAGTCGTGGATGACCTGGGCGGTGGGATCGACGGCCCACGGCACCATCGTGATGGTGCCGGGATCGGCCTTCAGGATCATGTCGCGGTCGGTGGTCGAGATCGCGCGGTCGAAGGCATCGTCGTTCTCGGGCGAGTTGCCGGTGACGGTCATGCCGAGCACGATCTCCGGCAGGCGCATGCCGCGGTCTTCGGTAAATTTTACACGTGGCAAAATTTTGCCGCGGGCGACGCCGGTCAGGTCGGGGACCAGGCATTCGATTTCGGTGACTCGCTTACCGTTGAGCCACTCGTCCATGTCGTTGTATGAAAAATTGTCGCGGATAGCCATGATGGTTCCTCTGTTCCTTGAATGAACGCGGGCGCGCAAACGCGGCCCGCGGCGCGCGGTTTGGTCTGAACAGGGACGCTATGGAACGGAGCGGGCCGCCCATTTTTCATAGGCGGTCATAAGTTCTTCCGTTTTTTGGATTGAAAGCGGGCACGGCAGGCGTCGCCGAAGGCGCCGAACATCTTCATCGAGTGCGGATTGTGGGCGATGCGCCATTCCGGGTGCCATTGGACGGCCAGGGTAAAGCCCGGCGAGGTGGAGACGGAAAACGCCTCGACCAGGCCATCTTCCGCTACCGCCTCCACCGTCAGGCCGGGCGCCAGTTCGTTCACGCCCTGGCCGTGCAGGGAATTGACGGGAATTTCGTCCTTGCCCAGGATGCCGTGCAGCATGCCACCTTCGATGATGCGGATCTTGTGCGCATCGCCGTACTGCTCGTCCATGCCCAGTTCGGGATTCTCGCGATGGTCGAAGTGTCCCGGCACCGTCTGCACCGCCTGGAACAGGCTGCCGCCCAGCGCCACGTTCATCTCCTGGAAGCCGCGGCAGATCGCGATGATCGGAATGCCGCGCTTGACCGCTTCGCGGATCAAGGGCAGCGTGGTCTGGTCGCGCGCCGGATCCTGCGGCAGGGTCGGGTCGAGTAGTTCTTCGGAGTAATAGCTGGGATGAACATTCGATGCCGAGCCGGTCAGCATGATGCCGTCGCACAGGTCGAGCATGGTTTCCAGGTCGAGCGTCTCCCCCAGCGACGGCAGGATCATCGGCGCGCAATCGGCGCCGATCACGACTGCATCGACATACTTGTGCTGGGCCGCGTGATAAGGATGTTCTCCGAAATCGCGGGTGCAAGCGGGGACGATAACGATCGGGCGCATGTTCTCTACCTTTGTGAAGTGAGGCGCACACGGACCATCATACTGCAATCTGATCCAGGTGCGAGTGGCCGTTGATGCAGATCAACTGTTCAGAAAACCGATAACAAAATCTTATCGTCAACTCGGAAACGGTGCCAACACGAACGGCAGCGCTTGCATAAGAGTAGCGGGAACGACGTAGCGCATTGCGTGGTATCTTTGTCCTCTAATACGAACAAGCACGAGGAAACCATGCTGAACCTGAAAGATCCTTCCCTGCTGCGCCAACAGGCGTATATCGACGGCGAATGGTGCGATGCCCGCGAGGGCCAGACCGTGACGGTGACCAATCCGGCCACCGGCGAATCGCTGGGGACCGTGCCCCACATGGGCGCGCAGGAGACCCGCCGCGCGATCGAGGCCGCGAATGCCGCCTGGCCGGCATGGCGCAAGAAGACCGCGCGCGAACGCGCCCTCATCCTGCGCAAGTGGAACGACCTGATGCTCGAGAACGCGGACGACCTGGCCGCCATCATGACCGCCGAACAGGGCAAGCCGCTGACCGAAGCGAAAGGCGAAGTCGGCTACGCCGCCTCCTTTTTCGAATGGTTCGGCGAGCAGGCCAAGCGCATCGAAGGCGACGTGCTGGAATCGCCGGCGCGCGACCGCCGCCTGATCGTGACCAAGGAGCCGATCGGCGTCTGCGCCGCCATCACCCCGTGGAACTTCCCGTCCGCGATGATCACCCGCAAGGTGGCTCCGGCCCTCGCCGCCGGCTGCCCGATCGTGCTGAAGCCCGCCGAGCTGACCCCGTTCTCCGCCCTGGCCCTGGCCGTGCTGGCCGAACGCGCCGGCGTGCCGAAAGGCGTGTTCTCGGTCGTGATCGGCGATGCGAAGGCGATCGGCGCCGAAATGTGCGCCAACCCGATCGTGCGCAAGCTGAGCTTCACGGGCTCGACCCCGGTCGGCCGCCTGCTGATGGAACAGTGCGCGCCGACGGTGAAAAAACTGTCGCTGGAACTGGGCGGCAACGCTTCCTTCATCGTCTTCGACGACGCCGACCTCGATGCGGCCGTCGAGGGCGCGCTCGCCTCGAAGTACCGCAACGCCGGCCAGACCTGTGTCTGCGCCAACCGCATCTATGTGCAGGACGGCGTGTACGACGAATTCGCGCGCCGCTTCACCGAGAAGGTCAAGGGACTCAAGGTCGGCAACGGCATGGAGCCTGGCGTGAACCAGGGTCCGCTGATCGAAGACAAGGCCCTCGTGAAGGTGGAGAACCACATCGCCGACGCGCTGTCGAAAGGCGCCCGCCTGCTGTTGGGCGGCAAGCGCCATGAACTCGGCCACAGCTTCTTCCAGCCGACCGTGCTGGCCGACGTGACCCCGGCCATGCTGATTTCGGAAGAGGAAACCTTCGGTCCGGTGGCGCCGCTGTTCCGCTTCAAGACCGAAGAGGAAGTCATCGCCCTCGCCAACAACACGGAATTCGGCCTCGCCTCGTATTTCTATGCGCGCGATATCAACCGCGTGTGGCGCGTGGCCGAGCAGATCGAGACCGGCATGGTGGGCGTGAACACCGGCCTGATCTCGAACGAGGTCGCGCCTTTCGGCGGGGTGAAGCAGTCCGGCCTGGGCCGCGAAGGTTCCAAGTACGGCATGGACGACTACCTGGTCATCAAGTACATCTGCCTCGGCGGCATGTGAGCACGGACCGAACATGGCCTACGATCCCATGTCCGATGTCGAGGATGCGCCGCTGTTCATCATGCCGCGCGTCCTCGAACAGCTGCGCGCCTTCCGCGACGGTCCCAAGCTGGCCGACCTGCCGGGCATGAACCCGTCGGCGGAACGCGAGCGCCTGGCGGTGGTGCTGGGCGACCTGGCCACGCGCCTGCTGGCCGGCATCGAAGCGCATCCGACCAAGTTCTGGGTCATGAAGCAGTTCCAGCAGTCGCTGGAACTGGTGCAGGAGGAAGATACCGAGGCGAGGGAACACTTCGGTAGCGAACTCGAGCGCCTGATGGACCTCCTCGGGATCGGGAGTTCGGACGGCCTGCTGGCTTGTTATCTGGGAAGTATTTGAACGTTGTTGATTTTCCACACGGCAACGTTTTGATTGTTTTGTAGGACTTGTCCTACTAGAATCTCACTCATTGTCACAACCAGTGACATCCCACTGCGTTGGCCCAACCCCGCCAACCAGCAGCGACCGCACTGCCTACCTCCGCCTACGTTTTGCCTGGACCCCAGATGTTCAGTGGCCGCTTGCACCCTTCTTCGACAACAAGGACTCCATAGAAATGAAGCTGAATAACATGAAGATCGGCCAGCGCCTCGGCCTGGGCTTTGGATTGATGCTGGCCCTGCTGATCCTGGTCGCGATCTTCGGTCTCGAAAACATGAACGCGCTCAACGCGGCCGTGGACAAAATCGTCAACAACAACAACGTCCAGATCAAGAACGTGACCGACATGCGCGATGTCCAGCGCCGCATCGCCATCAACGTGCGCGACATCATCCTCACCAGCGACGACGCGGAAATGGCAAACCTCGCCAAAACGATCGAAGGCGCATGGCAGGAATACGACCGGGCCATCGCCACCCTCGACAAGATGATCGTCGATCCGCAGTTGCGGGCGCAGCTGGAACAGATCGCGGCCGCGCGCAACACGGCGGCGCCCCTGATCGCGAAAACCCAGCAACTGGGTAGGGAAAACAAGAACGACGAAGCGGTCGGCCTGATGAAGTCCAGCGTCATGCCGGCCACCAGGGCATGGCTGGCCGAGATCACGAAAATGGTGGAAGCCCAGGCCGCCCGCAACCAGGCCGAACTGGCAGCCGGCCAGGTCGAGTTCAGGCAGGCGCGCATGGTGCTGATCGGCGTGGCCGTCATCGCCCTGCTGGCCGCGGTTGCCATCGGCTTCTTCATCACGCGCTCGATCACGCTGCCGATGCGCCGCGCGGTGGACGTTGCCAAGACCGTCGCCGCCGGCGACCTCACCAGCCACATCGAAGTCAATTCGACCGACGAAACCGGCGAACTGCTGGCAGCCCTGAAGGACATGAACCGCTCGCTGCAGACCATCGTCGGTCAGGTGCGCAGCGGCACCGGAACCCTCGCCACCGCCTCGAACGAAATCGCGACCGGCAACCTGGACCTGTCCAGCCGCACCGAACAGCAGGCCGGCGCGCTCGAAGAAACCGCCTCCTCGATGGAAGAGCTGACCTCGACCGTCAAGCAGAATGCGGAAAACGCGCGTCAGGCCAACCAGCTGGCGATGTCGGCATCGAACGTGGCCGTGCGCGGCGGCGAGGTAGTCTCCGACGTGGTGATCACGATGAACTCGATCAATGAATCGGCCAACAAGATCGTCGACATCATCGGCGTCATCGACGGCATCGCCTTCCAGACGAATATCCTGGCACTGAATGCGGCGGTGGAAGCGGCCCGTGCCGGCGAACAGGGCCGCGGCTTTGCCGTGGTGGCCTCCGAGGTGCGTAACCTGGCCCAGCGCTCGGCCGCCTCCGCCAAGGAAATCAAGACCCTGATCGGCGACTCGGTCGAGAAGGTCGGCCAGGGCAGCCGCCTGGTGCAGCAGGCCGGCTCGACCATGGGCGAGATCGTCGCCAGCGTGCGCCGCGTGACCGACATCATGGGCGAGATCACGGCCGCGAGCCAGGAACAGGAAGCCGGTATCGAGCAGATCAACAAGGCGATCGGCGAAATGGATTCCGTCACCCAGCAGAACGCGGCCCTGGTGGAAGAAGCGGCGGCCGCCGCGCAATCGCTGCAGGAGCAGTCCGGGCAGCTGGAAGAGCTGGTCAGTACCTTCCGCCTGGCTGGTGCTGCGGGGCAGGCTGTTCGCTCTGCACCGGCAACGCGTTTGGCGCTGGCTGCCTGATCCTACGATTTGTATTCATAATACTTGCGCGCGTCGCCGCGCACCTGCTCGGCCGGGTACTTGGCCCGGTTGAGCACCATCTTCTCCTGCACCGCCGCCAGCAGGTCGACGTCGAGCTTGTCGGCCAGGCGCACCAGGTAGACCAGCACGTCCGCCATCTCGTGCCGTACTTCCACCAGCTTGCTTGGTCCGAGTTCCTCGGCGCGGCCATGCTGCAGCCACTGGAAATGCTCCAGCAGCTCGGCCGCTTCCACCGTCATCGCGCAGGCCAGGTTCTTCGGCGTGTGGAACTGGTCCCAGTCGCGCTCGTCGACGAATTCGCGCACCATCGCCCGCAGCCGGGCGAGGTCGCCAAATGCCGAATCATTTGCCATAATCGTGCTCCAATACAAGTGTCCCTTGTGGGACGGCCATGATACAGCGGCCGGACTCACCAGGGCGCTGATAACGCTATCAAACCAGACGATGAACAAACCAGAAACCCTTCGCAGCCGCAGCAGCGGCCGCGTCACGCTGTCCGAGGTGGCGGCGCGGGCCGGCGTCGGGACCATGACGGTGTCGCGCGCAATCAACCAGCCGGAGCTGGTGTCGGCCGCGCTGCGCGCACGCATCGAGGAGGCCGTGGCGGAACTGGGCTACGTGCCCAACCGCGCCGCCCGCGCGCTTGCATCGGCGCAGTCGAAGGTGATCGTGGTGCTGGTGCCGTCGCTGTCGAACGCCGTGTTCACCGAAGTCCTGGCCGGCATCCAGGACGCGCTGGAAAAGGATGGCTACCAGATCCTGATCGGCAATACCCGCTACTCCGACGCCGAGGAAGAAAAGCTTCTCAACATTTACCTGCAGTCGAACCCGGATGGCGTGCTGCTGTCCGGCCTGACCCACAGCAAGCAGGTCACGAAAATCCTGACCACGTCGAAATTGCCGGTGGTCTCGATGATGGACCTCGCGAGTTCGCCGGACGCGCTGTCGGTGGGCTTTTCGCAGATCGAGGCCGGCTACACCATGACCCGCTACCTCGTCGACAAGGGCTACAAGCGCATCGGCTTCATGGGCGCCCAGCGCGACGAGCGCACGCTGAAGCGGGCCGAAGGCTACCGCCGCGCCCTGCAGGAAACCGGCCTGTACGATCCCCTGCTCGAGACCATGGTGAACGACCCCTCCACGATCGCGCTCGGCGCCGAACTGCTGGGACGCATGCTGTCGGTGACGCCCGACTGCGACGCCATCTTCTGCTGCAACGATGACCTGGCCCAGGGCGCGATCTTCCAGTGCCAGCGGCGCGGCATCGCGGTGCCCGGCCGGCTCGCCATCTGCGGTTTCAACGACCTGCCGGTGTCGGCCTGGATGAATCCTTCCCTCACCACCATCGCCACCCCGCGCTACCGCGTCGGTTTCGAGGCGGCCCAGCTGCTGCGCGCCGTCATTCATGGCGAAACGCCCGCCGTCACCCGCATCGATCTCGGCTTCACCCTGATGGCGCGCGAAAGCGCCTGATCCTTCTCCCGGCCGCTTGCGAGAGAGCGGCCGCGGCATCCACCGTTTTCCGCTCGTGCTGCGCCGCAGCATGAAAACTTCTTTACAAAACCATTGATCGGCGTAGACTCGCCACGTCTGATAACGCTACCAAATTTATCATGATTTATCATCAGCCCATCAATCAAAGCCCCGAACCCACCTCGTCCGCCCCGCCGGCGCGCTGGGTCGTCATGGGGGTCTCCGGCTGCGGCAAGAGCGAGGTCGGGCAGCGGCTGGCGCAGGCGCTGGGCGTACGCTTCCTCGAAGGCGACGCCTTCCACAGCGTATCGAACGTGGCCAAGATGGCTTCCGGCATTCCTCTCAACGACGACGACCGTGCCGATTGGCTGCGCATCCTGCAGGGCGAGATCGCCGCGGCCCGGGCGCGCGGCGAAGGCCTGGTGCTGGCCTGTTCGGCCCTCAAGCGCCGTTACCGCGACCTGCTGCGCGCCGCCGACCCCGACCTGCGCTTCGCCCACCTGAGCGGCCCTCGCGAGCTGATCGCCCAGCGCATGCTGGCGCGCACCGCCCACTACATGCCGGCCTCGCTGCTCGACAGCCAGCTGCGCGACCTCGAACCCCTGCAGCAGGACGAAGCCGGCCTGCTGCTCGACCTCAGCAAGACACCTCCGGCGCTCACCGAAGAAATACTGCATACCGAGGGTCGCTAGAACCCGTTCATCAACACGACATAGGAGACACAAGCATGGCCTCAACCAGACAACAAGGTATTCCCCGGCGCCGCTGGGGCATCGGCGCGCTGCTCGGCGCGGGCGTCCTGATCAACTACATCGACCGCATCGGCCTGTCGGTCGCGGCGCCCCAGATCAAGGATGTGTTCCACCTCAGCGCCGTCGAACTGGGCCTGCTGTTTTCCGCCTTCGCCTGGTCGTATTCGCTGCTGCAGATTCCGGTCGGGATGGTGCTGGACCGCTTCGGCCCGACCCGGGTCGGACGCTGGGGCGCCTTCCTGTGGGGCCTGGCCTCGATCATTACGGCATTCTCGAGCGGCTTCGCCGGCATCTTCGTGGCGCGCATCCTGCTGGGCGTGGCCGAAGCGCCGGCCTTCCCGGTCAGCTCCAAGGCCACGGGCTACTGGTTCCCGCGTAACGAGCGCGGCCTGGCCACCGCGATCTTCGACGCCGCCGCCAAGTTCTCGAACGTGATCGGGGTGCCGCTGGTGGCGGTCACGGTGGTGAGCTTCGGCTGGCGCTGGGGTTTCGCCCTCACCGCGACCCTGAGCTTCCTGTATTTCATCGCCTTCTACGTGCTGTACCGCGACCCGAGCGCCGACCGCAAGCTGTCGAAAGCCGAATACGACTACATCCAGCGCGGCGGCGCCGCGCCCGAGGGCCCGGCCGATGCCGGCGCCCTCAATATGCTCGGCTATCTGCTGACCAAGTCCAAGGTATGGGGCCTGACGATCGGTTTCGCCGCCTACGGCTACACCTTCTACCTGTTCCTGACCTGGCTGCCCGGCTACCTGGTCGAGTCGATGCACATGAGCATCCTGAAGTCGGCCGGATTCGCCGCCATCCCCTGGGCCTTCGCCACCCTGACCGACCTGTTCGTCGGCGGCTGGCTGATCGACCACCTGGTTTCGCGGGGCAGGAACGAATCGAAGGTGCGCAAGACCGTGCTGATCGTCGGCATGACCTTCGGCCTGGCCGTGTTCGGCGCCACCCAGACCGTTGACCCGGCCTGGGCCATCTTCTGGATCTCGATCGCCCTGGGCGGCCTGGCCTCGGCCGCGCCGGTCGGCTGGTCGCTACCTTCGCTGATCGCGCCGAAGGGCGGCGCCGGCACCATCGGCGGCATCATGAACTTCGCGAACAACCTGATGGGCGCTGCCGCACCGATCGTGACCGGCATGATCGTCGGCGCCACCGCCTCGTTCGCCAATGCCTTCTTCGTCGCCGGCGTCATCCTCGTCATCGGCATCGTCTGCTTCGTGTTCGTGCTAGGGAAGATCGAACCGATTCCCGATCCGGAATCCGGCAAGCCCGCAGTACGCGCACCGGCCAAGACCGCCTGATAGAACAACAAAAAAAGAAAGACGAAGATGAAATCCAAGTTTTCCCTGATGTGCGCAGCCATGCTGTGCAGCGGCGCGGCGCTGGCCGACGGTTCGGTCGCCTTTTATGGCGTGATGGATGTGGGCGTGTCGGTGGACCAGGGCGGCGTCACCGGCACCTCGACCCGCGTGACCAGCGGCATGGCCACCCAGAGCCGCTGGGGCTTCCGTGGCAGCGAAGACCTTGGCCAGGGCATGGCCGCGTTCTTCGTGATCGAGGGCGGCATCCACGCCGACAACGGCACCTCGACCCAGAACAACACGCTGTTCGGCCGCACCTCGATCGTCGGCCTGCGCGGCCGCCTCGGTTCGGTCTCCGCCGGCCTGCAGGACACGCCGCTGTTCACCACGCTCAACGTGGTGGTCGACCCGCTGCGCAACGGCGTCGTGCGCTCCAACAACCTGATGCCGCCGACAGGATTCCGGGCGTCGAACTCGGTGCTGTACCGTAGCCCCGATATGAATGGATTCAGCGGCGATCTGATGTATGTGGCCGGCGAAGTCGCCGGCGACAGCGCCGCCGGACGGGCCTTCGGCGGCTCCTTCGGCTACACCGGCGGCCCGCTGTCGGCCCGCATCGCCTATCACCGCAAGAACAACGACACCTCGATCCTGAGCGGCACCGACCCGGCGCGCAACCTGCTGCTGGGTGCGAACTACGACTTCGGGATCCTGCGCGCCTACTTCGGCTACGAGGTGAACAAGGGCCGCAACAGCGCGCCCCTGAACAATGGCGCGGCAGTGTTTGGCGGCCTGCCGCCGATCGCGTCGACCGACAGCCGCGACCTGCTGCTGGGCGCGTCGGTGCCGTTCGGCGCCAGCACCGTGGTCCTGACCTATGTGCGGGCGGACGACCGCACCCTGCACAACCAGGATGCGCAACAGCTGGGCGCTGCCTACATGTATGCGTTCTCGAAGCGCAGCGACGTCTACGCCTCCTACGGCGTGATCCACAACCACAACGGCGCCGCCTACACCGAAGGCAACAGCGAAGAACCCGGCACGGGCAACCGCCAGCTCGCGATGGGCTTGCGCCATCGCTTCTGACGGCCTGCCGGCTCAGTTGCCGGCGTCGCTTTCCAGATAACGCTGCAAGATCAGGTCCAGCTTCGGCTGGACCTCCTGGTGGCTGCCGACCGTGATGCCGAGGTCGCGCAGCTGCAGCGGCTCGCTCACGCCGGGGTCCAGCCGTCCGCGTAGCGCGCCAGCAGCGCGTCGTATTTCTGCGTCAGTTCCTCGGCGCTGGACACCGTCATGCCGAGATCGCGCAGCAGGCCGTCCTTCAAGCCGTACACCCAGCTGTGGATCGTCAGTTCCTGCCCGCGGTCCCAGGCGTCCTGAACCACCGTGGTTTGGGCGCAGTTGATCACCTGCTCGGCCACGTTCAGCTCGACCAGCCGATCGTGGGCGACGGTAGGCTGCACGATCTCTCCCAGGTAGCGGCCGTGCTTGTGCTTGACGTCCTGCACGTGGCGCAGCCAGTTGTCGGTCAGGCCGACCCGGCGTCCGGTGAGGGCCGCGTGCACGCCACCGCAGCCGTAATGACCGCAGACGATGACGTGCTTCACCTTGAGCACATCAATGGCGAACTGGAGCACCGACAGGCAGTTCAGGTCCGAGTGCACCACCACGTTCGCCACGTTGCGATGGACGAACATCTCGCCCGGCATCATGCCCAGCAGTTCGTTGGCGGGCACGCGGCTGTCCGAGCAGCCGATCCACATGTATTCCGGGGCCTGCTGCGCGGCCAGCGAATTAAAGAAATCGGGTTGCTTGGCGACGACCGATTCCGCCCAGGCGCGGTTCTTGGCGAACAGCTCCCTGGTGATGGGTTTTGAGTTAGGCATCTGATTCTCTCGACCTTGTGTTTAAGATAACTATTAATGCAAAAAAAACCGCTGGGACTCGCGCCATCCAGCGGTTGTCGACTTCTTACTCGAAGAAGTCCTTCACTTTATCCATCCAGCCCTTGCTCTGGGGGCTGTGCTTGGCGCCGCCCTCCTTGGTCAGGCGCTCGAACTCGCGCAGCAGGTCCTTCTGCTTGTCGGTCAGCTTGACCGGGGTCTCGACCACGACGTGGCAGAACAGGTCGCCCGCGTAGCCGGAGCGCACGCCTTTGACGCCCTTGCCCTTCAGGCGGAAGATCTTGCCGGTCTGGGTGCCTTCGGGGATGGTGAAGGATACCTTGCCGCCCAGGGTCGGCACCTCGATCTCGCCGCCCAGTGCCGCCTTGCTGAACGAGATCGGCATTTCGCAATGCAGGTCGTCGCCTTCGCGCTGGAACACCTCGTGCGGCTTGATGTGGATCTCGACGTACAGGTCACCCGGAGGACCGCCGTTGGTACCCGGCTCGCCGTTGCCCGACGAGCGGATCCGCATGCCGTTGTCGATACCGGCCGGGATCTTGACTTCCAGGGTCTTGTTGCGCTTGATGCGCCCGGCGCCGCCGCAGGCCGCGCACGGTTCCGGGATGATCTTGCCGCTGCCATGGCACTTCGGGCAGGTCTGCTGGATCGAGAAGAAGCCCTGCTGCATGCGCACCTGGCCGTGGCCGTGGCAGGTCGAGCAGGTGACCGGCTGGGTGCCCGGCTTGGCGCCGCTGCCGTGGCAGGTATCGCACTTGTCCCAGCTCGGCACGCGGATGGTGGTGTCGAAGCCGGCGGCTGCCTGTTCCAGCGTGATCTCGAGGTTGTAGCGCAGGTCGGCGCCGCGGTACACCTGCGGGCCCGAGCTGCGGCCGCGGCCGCCGCCGAAGATATCGCCGAAGATGTCGCCGAAGGCGTCCGAGAAACCGCCGGCGCCGAAACCGCCGCCCATGCCGCTGTTCGGATCGACGCCGGCGTGACCGTAACGGTCGTACGCTTCGCGCTTCTCCGGATTGGTCAGCATCTCGTAGGCTTCCTTGACCTCCTTGAACTTCTCCTCCGCTTCCTTGTTATCCGGATTGCGGTCGGGGTGGTACTTCATCGCGAGCTTGCGATAGGCCTTCTTGATCTCGTCTTCCGACGCAGTCTTGGCGACCCCGAGGATCTCGTAAAAATCACGCTTTGCCATTTGTCGGCACCTTGCTGTCTATCTTGAAAAACTGTCTGTGCAAAAAAACCGAGCCGGGCACCAGAAGGCTGCATCGGCTCGGGATGTTCCGCGTTGGGAGCTAACTTGAGCGGCTAACCCCCTATTGTGACATTACTTGGCGTCCTTGACTTCCTTGAAGTCGGCGTCGACCACGTCATCGTCCGCCTTGGCGCCCGATTCAACACCCGGCTGTTGCGCGCCAGCCGCACCCGCAGCGCCAGCCTGCTGGCCCTGCATGTCGGCGTACATCTTCTCGCCCAGCTTTTGCGCGGCGGTCGACAGGGATGCCACCTTGGCATCGATCTCGGCCTTGTCGCCCGATTTGATCGAGCCTTCCAGGTCGGCGATCGCGGCTTCGATCTTTTCCTTCTCGCCGCCGTCCAGCTTGTCGCCGTACTCGGTCAGGGACTTGCGGGTCGAGTGGACCAGCGCGTCGGCCTGGTTGCGCGACTCCGCCAGTTCCTTGACCTTCTTGTCCTCTTCCGCGTTCAGCTCGGCGTCCTTCACCATCTTCTGGATCTCGTCTTCCGACAGACCCGAGTTGGCCTTGATGGTGATCTTGTTTTCCTTGCCGGTGGCCTTGTCCTTCGCGCCCACGTGCAGGATGCCGTTGGCGTCGATGTCGAAGGTCACTTCGATCTGCGGGGTGCCGCGCGGTGCCGGCGGGATGCCTTCCAGGTTGAACTCGCCCAGGCTCTTGTTGCCCGCTGCGATTTCACGCTCGCCCTGGTAGACCTTGATGGTCACGGCCGGCTGGTTGTCGTCGGCGGTCGAGAACACCTGCGAGAACTTGGTCGGGATCGTGGTGTTCTTGTGGATCATCTTGGTCATCACGCCGCCCAGGGTTTCGATACCCAGCGACAGCGGGGTCACGTCCAGCAGCAGCAGGTCCTTGCGGTCGCCGGCCAGCACCGAGCCCTGGATCGCGGCGCCGACTGCGACGGCCTCGTCCGGGTTGACGTCCTTGCGCGGATCCTTGCCGAAGAACTCCTTCACTTTTTCCTGCACCTTCGGCATGCGGGTCATGCCGCCGACCAGGATGATGTCGTCGATGTCCGACACCTTGATGCCGGCATCCTTGATGGCGACGCGGCACGGCTCGATGGTCTTGTTGATCAGTTCCTCGACCAGGGCTTCCAGCTTGGCGCGGGTGATCTTCAGGTTCAGGTGGACCGGCGCGCCGTTCGCCATGGCGATGTACGGCTCGTTGATCTCGGTCTGCTGCGAGGACGACAGCTCGATCTTCGCGCGCTCGGCCGAAGCCTTGATGCGCTGCAGGGCGATCGGGTCCTTCGACAGGTCGAGGCCGTTGATCTTCTTGAATTCGTCGATGATGTAGTCGATCACGCGCTGGTCGAAGTCTTCGCCGCCCAGGAAGGTGTCGCCGTTGGTCGACAGCACTTCGAACTGCTTCTCGCCATCGACGTCGGCGATCTCGATGATCGACACGTCGAAGGTGCCGCCGCCGAGGTCATACACGGCGATCTTGCGGTCGCCCTTGTCGGTCTTGTCCAGGCCGAATGCCAGCGCGGCCGCGGTCGGCTCGTTGATGATGCGCTTGACGTCCAGGCCCGCGATGCGGCCGGCGTCCTTGGTCGCCTGGCGCTGCGAGTCGTTGAAGTAGGCCGGCACGGTGATCACGGCTTCGGTGACTTCTTCGCCCAGGTAGTCCTCGGCGGTCTTCTTCATCTTGCGCAGCACTTCCGCCGAGATCTGCGGCGGCGCCAGTTTCTTGTCGCGCACGCTGACCCAGGCGTCGCCGTTGTCGGCCTTGACGATCGCGTACGGCATCAGGCCGATGTCCTTCTGGACTTCTTTTTCGTCGAACTTACGGCCGATCAGGCGCTTGACCGCGAACAGGGTGTTTTTCGGATTGGTGACAGCCTGGCGTTTTGCCGGCGCGCCGACGAGGATCTCGCCGTCTTCCTGGTAAGCGATGATCGAAGGCGTAGTGCGAGCACCTTCGGCATTTTCGATGACCTTGGGCTGACCATTTTCCATGATCGCCACGCAGGAGTTGGTGGTGCCCAGGTCGATACCGATGATTTTGCCCATAATATTTTCCTTTAATACTTAGTTTTAGTTTTCAGATGTGTCGAATATAGGGAAAAACTGCGTGCTTTCAAGAGCTTGGAATTAGCACGAGCAAATTTATTTCGGCTGTGCAGCGGTCACGATGGCCGGGCGCAGCAGGCGGTCGGCGATCATGTAACCTTTTTGCAACACTGTGACCACGGTATTCGCTTCCTGCTCCGACGGTACGACGGCGACGGCCTGGTGCTTGTTCGGGTCGAGCTTGTCGCCCGGCTGCGGCATCACTTCGACCAGGCGGTTCTTCTCGAACGCGGCGGTGAGCTGCTTGAGGGTCATCTCGACACCTTCCTTGATTGATTCCACGGTAGGGGCTTCGACCTTCAGCGCCATCTCCAGGCTGTCGCGCACCGGCACCATGGCCTCGGCAAAGCTTTCGATGGCAAATTTGTGGGCCTTGCTCACATCTTCCTGGGCGCGGCGGCGGATATTGTCCGCTTCGGCCTTGGCGCGCATGAAGGCATCGTGCATCTCGGCCAGCTTGGCTTCGGTGGCGCTCAGCTGTTCTTCGAGACTCGGCTCCGACGACGCCGGCGTTGCCTGGCCCGCATTCGCTGCGTTGGCTGCGGCGTCACCTTCCGGCTGGTTGGTCACCTCATGGTTTTCTTGGTCTTGCATCGAAAAAACTCCTAGAATCAAGGACTTGGCTGATTGATTGACTTGTCCTGCTTAACACACGGGCCCCATATGGGGCGATCCCCTACGTTTTCAAGGGGAATTGCAGCTCTAACATGTGCATATCCTGACATTTTTTGTTACAGGATTTACGCGGCAGCAGAACCCGGCAGCAGTTGGCCGTCTTACCATGTTTCCTAATTGGAACAGGGGAAAGATCATGAGACTGCATCTGATCAGCGGCGCCATAGTGGTCTGGACCGCCCTTGCGCTGGCAGCGATCTGCCTGGCGGAACTCGGGGCGACGCCGCAAAACGTGCCATTTTAGCAGGTCCGCGTGCGTGGGCACGCCGTGCCCACCTTGGTTATTCGCGTTATGCGCCCAGGCCTGCCGCGTGCTCGCGCGCCACGTCCGCATCCTTGCGCCGGGCCTCGCGCTGTGACGGGCTCATCATGGTGGGCCAGCCGATCAGGTGCTGCTCGGCAATTTCCGCCAGCCCCGTGATCCAGGCCGGGTTATCGTTCAGGCAGGGAATGTAGTGGTAGTCCTGGCCACCGTTCGATTCGAACTCGTGCCGCACTTCCATATTGATCTCTTCCAGCGTCTCCAGGCAGTCGCTGGTGAAGCCGGGGCACATCACGTCGATGCGTTTGACGCCTTCGCGCGCCAGCTGCTGCACGGTCGGCGCCGTATAGGGCTGCAGCCACTCGGCGCGCCCGAAGCGCGACTGGAAGGTGACCACGTACTGCTCGGGCGACAGGCGCAGGCGCGCCGCCAGCAGGCGCGCGGTGCGCTGGCATTCGCAGTAATACGGGTCGCCCAGGGTCAGGGTCCGCTTGGGCACGCCATGGAAACTCATCACCAGCCTGTCGCCGCGGCCGTGGGCTTCCCAATAGTCCAGCACCGAGTCGGCGAGCGCCTCGATATAGCCTTCATGGTCGTGGTAGTGCTTGACCAGGCGCAGCTCGGGAATATTGCGCACCTGGGCGTAGTGGGCATAGACGGCATCCCAGATCGAGGCCGTGGTCGTGCCCGAATACTGCGGATAGGCCGGCAGCACCACGATGCGGTCGACGCCCTTCGCCTTCAGGCCGTCCAGCACCTCCGGCAGCGCCGGCGAGCCGTAGCGCATCGCCATCGCCACCTCGACGTCCTCGTGGCCGCGCTCGCCGAGCAGTTCCGCCAGCTTCGCCGCCTGCCGCGCCGTGTACACCTTCAGCGGCGAACCTTCGCGGGTCCAGATCATCGCGTACTTTTCCGCCGACTTGCCGGAGCGGAAAGGCAGGATGACGAGATGCAGGATCAGCTTCCAGACGGCGCGCGGGATCTCCACCACGCGCGGATCGGACAGGAACTGCTTCAGGTAGCGCCGCACCGCTGTCCGGGTGGGCGCATCGGGCGTGCCGAGGTTGACCAGCACGACGGCGCTTTTGGCGACCGTGCCGTGGGTGTGGGGCGGTTCTTTTCTGAAGGGCATAAAGTGGCGGAGGTTCATGAAGCCAGCAGCTCGCGTGCGTGCTTGCGGGTAGTCTCGGTGATCTCGATGCCGCCCAGCATGCGCGCCACCTCTTCCACCCTTTCCTTCTTGTCCAGCACGTCGATGCGCGAGACCGTCTTGCCCTCGCCGGTGGTGCCCTTGGCCACCTGGAAGTGCTGGTTGGCCTGGCTCGCCACCTGCGGCAGGTGGGTCACGCACAGCACCTGGCGGCTGTGGCCGAGGCGCTTCAGCAGGCGCCCCACCACCTCGGCGACGCCGCCGCCGATGCCGGTATCGACCTCGTCGAAGATCAGGGTCGGCACCGTGGTGGCGTTCGACGTGATGACGGAGATCGCCAGCGAGATGCGTGCCAGTTCGCCGCCCGAGGCCACCTTGGCCAGTGGACGCGGCGCGACGCCGGCATGGCCGGCCACCAGGAATTCGACCTGCTCCATGCCGTACACGGCCGGCTCGCAGGGATTCAGCGACACCACGAAGCGGCCGCCGCTCATCGACAGTTCCTGCATCGCTTCCGACACCTGCTCGCTCAAACGCTGCGCCGCATCCTGGCGCGTGGCGGACAGGCGGCCCGCCACTTCCAGGTAGGCGGCCTTGGCCTGCTGTTCCTGGCGGCGCAGGCCGTCGACGTCGCTGGCATCGGCCAGCTGGCGCAGCTTGGCTTTCAGCGTGGCGTGCTCGTCCGGCAGCTCCTCGGGCGTGACGCGGAACTTGCGGGCGGTGCTGTGGATCGCATCCATGCGCGCATCGACCTGGGACAGGCGCTCGGGGTCGAGCTCGACCTTGTCGATGTAGTCGTTCAGCGCGTACACCGCTTCCTGCAGCTGAATGCGGGCCGGCTCCATGCAGTCGAGCACGTTCTGCAGGCCGGCGTCGACGTCGGCCAGCTTGCCCAGCTTCTGGTTCAACGAGGACAGCTGCGACAAAATCGGCTGCTCGGCTTCGGAGATCGCGTTCAGGGCTTCCTGCGCGCCCTCGAGCAGGCTGGCCGCATGCGACAGGCGGCTGTGCTCGTTGGTGATCTCGGTCCATTCGCCCGGCTTCACGGCCAGTTTATCGAGCTCGCCGACCTGCCATTCGAGCCGCTCGCGTTCGAGCAGCACGTTCTTCGCATTGGTCTCGAATTCCTCGCGCTGGCGCGACAGCGCGCGCCAGGCCTTGTAGCAACTGGCGACCGCCTGCACCTGGGCCGTGGCTTCCGGATTGCGCACGGCGATCTGGTTGTCCAGCAGGGCGCGCTGGGCATCCTGCTTGAGCAGCGACTGGTGGGCGTGCTGGCCATGGATGTCGACCAGCATCTCGCCCAGCTCGCGCAACTGGCCGGCGGTGGCGGCGATGCCGTTGATGTAGGCCTTCGAGCGGCCGGCATTGTCGATCACCCGGCGCAGCAGCGCCCCGCCCTCCTCGACGCCGAACTCGTTCTGCTCGAGCCAGGCGGTGGCCGCCGGCGTGAGCGCGAAGTCGGCGCTGATGTCGGCCTTGGCCGCGCCCTCGCGCACCATGCTGGCGTCGCCGCGCCCGCCCAGCGCAAGCTGCAGCGCATCGATCAGGATCGACTTGCCGGCTCCGGTCTCGCCAGTGAAGACCGTGAAGCCATTCGAGAACTCGAGTTCGATCGTGTCGACGATGACGAAGTCGCGGATGGTCAATGTGCGCAACATGAAGAAACAGGTCTCCTGGTTTCGGAATGCTTGGTTTATTTGAGCTTGCCGTCGCTGGACGGATACTCGTTCCAGTGCAGCTTTTCGCGCAGGGTGTGGTAGTAGCTCCACCCTTCGGGATGCAGGAAGGTAATGGTGTCGGGCGAGCGCGAGATCATGATCTGGTCGCCGTGCTGCAGGCTCGTGAAAGTCTGCATGTCGAAGTTCACGCTGATGTCGCGGCCATTCATGATCTCGACCACGATGTCGCTGGTGTCCGGCACCACGATCGGACGGTTCGACAGCGCGTGCGGCGCAATCGGCACCAGCACGATGCCGGCCAGGCTCGGATGCAGCAGCGGGCCGCCGGCCGACAGCGCGTAGGCGGTCGAGCCGGTGGGCGTGGAGACGATCAGGCCGTCCGAACGCTGGTTGTACATGAAGGTGCCGTCCACCGTGACCTTCAGTTCGGCCATGCCGGCGCCGGAACCGCGCGACACCACGACGTCGTTCACCGCCACCGAGCAGTGGATCTCCTTGCCGTCGCGCACCAGGCGGGCCTCGAGCAGGGTGCGCTCCTCGCCGCGGGCCTTGCCGCTGAGGATCTCGGCCAGCGCCGGCAGCATGCGGCCGATCGGGATGTCGGTCATGAAGCCCAGGCGCCCCTGGTTGATGCCGATGAGGGGCACCTTGTAGCGGGCCAGCTGGCGCGCCACGCCCAGCATGGTGCCGTCGCCGCCGACCACGATGGCGGTGCTGGCCTGCCGGCCGATCTCGTCGATCGTCATCGCGGTCACACCATCCACCTTCACGTGGCCGGCCGTATCAAGCTCCAGCACCGGCAGGTAGCCGGCGCCGCGCAGGAAGTCGACGATGGCCTGCACCGGCTCGTCGATGCCGGCGGTGTTGTGCCGCACGACCAGCGCGATGGTTTGTTGCGATTCGGGCGTAGCGGGCATAGGGAAATCTCGGCGGTAATGAAAAACGACACGGGGGAGATTAACCGATTCTCCCGGCTTCTGCCATACGGCCGCTCAGCGATTACTGTACAAACGCACAGTATATTTGCCCGGCGCGCATCCGGCAAGATTCGGATCAGTGCGAGGCGCCAAGCGCTACCGCCACACCGATGGCGCACGACAGCGCCAGCAGGTGCAGGAACATCAGCGTGCACCAGCGCAGCGCCGTGAGCTTGCGCGAACCGCCGTACACCCGCCGCATCGCGGTCGGCAGGTAGAAGACCAGCCACAGGCCCAGCAAGTTGCCGACGTAGGGAAGCCGCAGCGGCTTCTGGAGGATGATGAGGGTGAGCATCAGGAATGCGAAGGCATTCGTGTGCAGCGCGAACAGCAGGTGCTCGCCGTAGCGCTTGCCCGAACCCAGGTAGAGGATCTTCAGGAACAGGGCGAACAGCGGCATCATGGCGAACACCGCGTAGGGTGCGTAGCTGTAGAAGGCCTTCTTTGCCTTGGCGCCATTGTCCTCGCTGGTCGAGCTGACGATGCTCTCGATGAACGATTCGAAGCCCGACTTGTCGTCCTCCTCGTCCTTCTGCAAGGTGGCCGTCTTCGCATGCGGGTCGTCGCCCTCGTTCTCATCCGGCTTGGCGCTTGCCTGCGCTTCGGGCTTGGCCGGCGGCGCCTCGGGTGCGGTCGCGGGCGCCGCATGTTTCTTGTCTCCCGGATCGACCTGGATCACCGGAACACCTTCGAGTTTGACGTCACCGACATGATGATCCTCGCCCATGAACTTAAACAGGGCAAAGAAGATCAGGCTGAAGGTCAGGTAGACGCGCAGCGGCTGGATATAGCGTACGCGGCGTCCCTGCATGTATTCGAGGCTCAGCTGGCCGGGCTTGAGCAGCAGCAGCTTCATCGTCTTCCACAGCTTGCCTTCCAGCGCCACGTAGTGGCCGATGAACTCGTGCAGGAATTCGCGCGTGCTGGGTGGATGCAGCACGGTCTCCTGCCCGCACTGGTGGCAGAAATTCCCGGACACGGCGGCGCCGCAGTTCGGGCAATCGCTGGCGGCATGGTGGTGGAGGACGACTTCGGAGGCGGCTTCAGAGTTCACGGCAATTCCCGGCAAACGGCACACAGGCAAGCATGTTAACCATTTAATTGCAAAAATGCATCATCCAATTGCGCGACCCGCTTTCACCCCACGCGTTAGGCTTTAAGCAATGTAAGCATGCCGAGGAGGATTGCTATGGTTGAAGAAGCCAAAGACCGTGTCGTCAACACCGACCGCAAGATCGAAGAGCAGGACTACAAGCGCGCACCGCACGAGCGCGACGAATCGCCGGACGGCCAGGGCGTCAAGCCGCGCGGCATCATCAAGCAGGCCGCCGAAGACCTGGAACAGGGACTGGTCGACACCGACAATTACCTGACCCGCAGCGACAAGGGCCTGGAAGACGCGGTTGCCAAGAAACCCGGCGCCACCGGCGAGGCCAACCCGCTGCCGGAGCGCAACCGCGACATGCGCGACCACGATTCCGTGGTTCCTGTGGATGGGGGCAAGAACCGATGAACGCACGCACGTCGCTCGCTGCCCTGCTGGGCGCCGCGGGCCTGTGCGCGTGCGCCCACCAGGCCGTCCCGCAGCAGGCGGCCACCGGTGGCTATCCGCCCGGCTTCGGTCCGGACCCGGTCCTGCCGGCGCCCGAACGTTCCCTGATCCCGACCCTGAACATTGCCCCGGCCGATCCGTGGCCGCCGGGCACGCATCCGGTGCCGGCCGCCGGGCTGCTTGCTACCGCCTATGCAAGCGGCCTCGAGCATCCGCGCTGGCTCTACGTGCTGCCGAACGGCGACGTGCTGGTCGCCGAGAGCAATAAGCCAAGCAATGGGCCCAAGGAAACGGGCATCCGTGCCAAGGTCCAGGGCATCGAGCAGAAACGCGCCGGCGCCGGCGTCGAGTCGCCCAACAAGATCATCCTGCTGCGCGGCGTGAAGGCCGACGGCACGGCCGATACCGTAACCGTGTTCGCGCAGAACCTGAACTCGCCCTTCGGCATGACCCTGGCCGGCAACGACCTCTACGTTGCGAATGCCGACGCGCTGTGGCGCTTCCCGTACAAGACCGGCGACACCACCCTCGGCGGCCCGGGCACCAAGGTGCTGGACCTGCCCGCCGGCATCAATCACCACTGGACCAAGAACGTGGCCGCCTCGCCCGACGGCAAGAAGCTGTACGTGACCGTCGGTTCGAACAGCAACGTCGCCGAAAACGGCATGGCCGCCGAACAGGGCCGCGCCGCGATCTGGGAACTCGACATCGCCAGCGGCAAGAGCCGTGTCTATGCGTCCGGCCTGCGCAATCCGAACGGCCTCGCCTTCCAGCCGCAGACCGGCGCCATGTGGACCGTCGTCAACGAGCGCGACGAGCTGGGCAACGACCTGGTGCCGGACTACATGACGGCGGTGAAGGACGGCGCCTTCTATGGCTGGCCCTACAGCTACTACGGCCAGCACGTCGATACCCGCGTCAAGCCGCAGAAGCCGGAACTGGTCGCCAGCGCGATCGCGCCCGATTACGCGCTGGGCGGGCACACGGCCTCGCTGGGCCTGGCCTTCTACGACGCCGGCCTGATGCCGCAATTCAGGAACGGCGCCCTGGTCGGCCAGCACGGCTCGTGGAACCGCAAGCCGCACTCCGGCTACAAGCTGATCTACGTGCCTTTTACCGACGGCAAGCCCAGCGGTCCGCCGCAGGACGTGCTGACGGGATTCCTGAGCAAGGACGGCAAGGCCTACGGGCGTCCGGTCGGGGTCGCGGTCGACAGGCAGGGCGCGATCCTGCTTGCGGACGACGTCGGCAATGTCGTCTGGCGCATCACACCAGCAACAAAGTAAGCATTCAAAAGGAGAACGACGATGATCAAGCGTAAGGGAAGCGCCGTCTGGAGCGGCGGCCTGAAAGACGGCAAGGGCACGGTCTCGACCCAGAGCGGCGCGCTCAACCAGCAGCAGTACGGCTTCAACACCCGCTTCGAAGACGGCGCCGGCACCAACCCGGAAGAACTGCTGGCGGCAGCCCACGCCGGCTGCTTCACGATGGCCCTGTCGGCCCAGCTGGGCGAAGCCGGCATGACGGCCCAGAAGCTGGAAACCACGGCCACGGTCTCGCTCGACAAGGCGGACGGCGGCTTCGCGATTCCGGCCGTTCACCTCGACCTGGTCGCCACCATCCCCGGCGCCAACGAGCAGGCTTTCCAGGAAGCGGCCCGCAAAGCCAAGGAAGGCTGCCCGGTGTCGAAGCTGTTCAACGCCAACATCACACTGGACGCCAGGCTTCAATCGTGACCGTAGGGTGGGCTCTCCTAGCCCACGCGTGAGGTCTGCATCCTGAAGGCTTGCGCGTGGGCACGGCGTGCCTACCCTACGTCAGCGGTGTCAGCAAAGATCCGTCCGAGCGCATAAAATCCTCGCTTTCCGTTCACACTATCAGGAACAACAATGCGCATCCTGCACACCATGTTACGCGTCGGCGATCTGCAGCGCTCCATCGACTTCTACACCAAGGTGCTCGGCATGAAGCTGCTGCGCACCAGCGAGAATCCGGAATACAAGTACACCCTGGCCTTCGTCGGCTACGGCAACAACCCGGACCACGCCGAGCTCGAGCTGACCTATAACTGGGGCACCGACAAGTACGAGATGGGCACGGCCTACGGCCACATCGCGATCTCGACCGAGGACATCTACAACACCTGCGACCAGGTGCGCGCGGCCGGCGGCAACATCACCCGCGAGCCGGGCCCCGTCAAGGGCGGCACCACCGTGATCGCCTTCATCACCGATCCGGACGGCTACAAGGTCGAACTGATCGAGCGCGCCGACCATGCCGGCGGTGGCGGCCTGAGCAGCTAAATCGGCCGGGGCCGGCAGCCTTTTGCCGGCCCTGCTACAATCCTTCTCGCCTGCTCTGCGGGCACACAAACAGATACGTCTTCGGGGCGGGGTGCGATTCCCCACCGGCGGTATGGCCATCATGGCCGAGCCCGCGAGCGCCTGCCATGCAGGGTCAGCAGACCTGGTGAGAAGCCAGGGCCGACGGTATAGTCCGGATGAAAGAAGATGTGCGTCATCACGCGTCCTGCTGCCGCTTCGGCATGCGGTGCCGCGCCATTTCGCTTTGCCCTGATGCGTTCCTTTAACTTCATGCGAGGAGCGTCTCAATGACCAGCACCACCATCAATACCTTCACCCTTGAAAGCAGTGACCTGGAAGGCCGCATCGCCGCCGCCCTCGAGGCCACGCGCGCGGGCATTCCCGTGATCCTGCTCGACGACTTCGACCGCGAGAACGAGGCCGACCTGATCGTCGCCGCCGAAAAACTCACGGTCGAGACCATGGCCGTGATGATCCGCGAGTGCAGCGGCATCGTCTGCCTGTGCCTGTCCGATAGCAAAGTGCGCGCGCTCGACCTGCCGCCGATGGCGCCGGAAAACGGCAGCCGCTACGGCACACCCTTCACCGTCTCGATCGAGGCACGCGAAGGCGTCACCACCGGCGTCTCGGCCCAGGACCGCGTCACCACGATCCGTGCCGCCATCGCCCCCGATGCCAAACCCGAAGACCTGGTGCGCCCGGGCCACGTGTTCCCGCTGCGCGCCAACCCGGCCGGCGTGCTGGGCCGCAAGGGCCACACCGAAGGCTCGGTCGACCTCGCCATCCTGGCCGGCCTGCAGCCATCCGCCGTGCTGTGCGAACTGATGAACGAAGACGGCACCATGATGCGCGGCGAGGCGATCGAACGCTTCGCGCGCGAGCGTGCTTATCCGATCCTGACGATTGCGGAGTTGATCGAGTGGCGTACCCAGCTTGAGCAGCAGGCTGCTTGAATAAACTTGCAAATCACTGCCGCAACAAAAAATGGCGCCGAAGCGCCATTTTTTCCATCGAAGCTAAAACAGCTTACGGCTGCTGCAACAAGGCATTGATCGGCTGCAGATCTTCCTCCCGCAGCGAACCGGCGGCCGCCTTCAGTTTCAGGCCGGCCAGGATGGTGTTGTAACGCGCCTTGGCCAGGTCGGTGCGGGTCTGGTACAGCTGGCGCTGGGCGTTCAGCACGTCGATGTTGATACGCACGCCCACCTGGTAACCCAGCTTGTTCGATTCCAGCGCCGAGTTGCTCGACACCTCGGCCGCTTCCAGCGCCTTCACCTGGGCCAGGCCCGAGTTCACGCCGAGGAAGGACTGGCGCGCCAGCAGCGCGGCGTTGCGGCGGTTCGCCTCCAGGTCGTTCCTGGCCTTGTCTTCCAGGGCGATCGCTTCGCGCACGCGGCTGGTGACGGCAAAGCCGCTGAAGATCGGGATGCTGTAGGCGATGCCGATCGAGTTGTTGGTCGTGCGGCCCGACTGGCCCGAAAACGCGCCGTTGACATTGCGATGCTGCGAGTTCGCCGTCAGGTCCAGGGTCGGATAGTGGCCGGCGCGGTTCTTCGAGATGTCGCGCTTGGCCGATTCGAGCTGCAGCTCGGCCACCGACACGGCGTAGTTCTGGTTCTCGGCGGCCGAGACCCACTGGTCGACGTTGATCGGCTGCGGCGCGGTCAGGTTGACGCCGGTGCGCAGAGTCGCCAGCGCGCTAGGGGGGGTGCCGATGATGGCCTGCAGCGCCGTCTTCTTGGTCTCCAGGTCGTTGACCGCGGCGATCTCCTGCGAGATCACCAGGTCGTAGGCGGCCTGGGCTTCATGGGTGTCGGTGATGGTCTGGGTGCCGACTTCGAAGTTGCGCTTCGCCGAGGCCAGCTGCTCGGTCACGGCTTCCTTCTGGGCCCGGGTCGAGGCCAGGGTGTCCTGGGCGGCCAGCACGTCGAAGTAGGCCTGGGACACGCGGGTGATCAGGTCCTGCTGGGCCTGGGCGAACTGGGCTTCCGAGATCGCCTGCTGCAGCTTGCTCTGCTGGTAGGTTTCCCAGCGGTCCCAGCGGAACAGCGGCTGCGACAGCTGGACGTTGATTTCCTTGGCGGTCAGGTTCGGACCGCCCGATGCCACGAAGCCGCCGGTGGGGTTGCCGTTCGCGTCGAGAATCGGCTGGCCTTCGTTGAACGGCGCGTAGTCGTTGTTGGTCTTGGTAATGCCCCCCGTGATGCCGACGGTCGGCAGCAACCCCGCACGCCCCTGGGGAACGCGCTCGCGGCCGGCCTGAGCCGAAGCGCGCGCGCTCGCATAGGTGGCGTCATTCGCCAGAGCCTGCTGGTACACCTGGAGCAGATCGGCCGCCTGGGCGTTGAGCGAGAAAAACGCGCTGGCCAACAGCACGGCGATGAGGGGTTTCTGCATTACTTTCTCCGTCGGAGTCATCAATAGTCAAGGACGCAGACCGCCGTCGATGCTCAGTACTTCGGCATCGATGGATCGACCTGCACGGCCCAGGCGTGTACGCCGCCTGTCAAATTGGTAATCTTTTCAAATCCGTTACGCTCCAGGAAAGCTGCGACCTGCATGCTGCGCGCGCCGTGATGGCACACGCAAACGATTTCCTGGTCATCATCCAGTTCGCTCACGCGGATCGGAATCAGATTCATCGGGATCTGGGTCGAGCCCGCGATATTGCAGGTCTCGAATTCCCAGTTTTCCCGCACATCGAGCAGCAGCGGTTTCGGGCGCGACGGGTCGGCCAGCCAGGCGGCCAACTCGGGAGCGGTAATGTGCTGCATCGTCTGCCTCTTCCTTCAGAACTGGAAGTGCGACACGGCCGGCGCGCCGGCCAGGTACTTCACATTGGTCTCGAACACTTTTACCGTGTTCCAGCTGTTCTCGCCGGTGCGGGTGACGATGTTGAATTCCATGGCCGGCGGCTCGCCGACGATGGCGGCGATGCGGCCGCCCACTTTCACCTGCTTCAGGAAGGCTTCCGGCAGCACCTCCAGCGCGCCCGAGATCACGATCACGTCGTACGGGGCGCCCTTGTCCCAGCCAGCCGCGCCGTTGCCCAGTTCCACGACCACATTGCCGATGCCGGCCTTGGCCAGGTTCTTCTCTGCCAGTTCCTTGATTTCCGGGTTCACTTCCACGCTCGTGACCTTGGCAGCGCGGTGCGCCATCAGGGCCGCCATGTAGCCCGAGCCGGTGCCGATTTCCAGCACGTTTTCATGCTTCTTCAGGCCGATGTCCTGCAGGATGCGCGCCTCGATCTTCGGGTTCAGCATTGCCTGGCCGCCCGGCAGCGGGATCTCGGCATCCGCGAACGCCAGGTTCTGGTACTCGGCCGGCACGAACTGTTCGCGCTTGACCACGTGCAGCAGGTCGAGGATGTCGGTGTCCAGCACGTTCCAGGGGCGGATCTGCTGTTCGATCATGTTGAAGCGGGCTTGTTCGATATTCATCTTGATACTCGGCGGAAAAAGAAATAATCCGATATTTTATCGTTGAACGGCCTCGGGAAACACATCTTAGCGATATGGCACCCAAGACCACGGGAAATTGCGACAGTCTGCAGTTTAGAAGGGATGAACGCCGAAAAATGGCGTCTTGACGTTGCTGGACAGTTCACGCGGCGGTCGGCCGCGCAGCATCCGGCGCCGGAAGCAGGCCGTTCAGGGCCATGTCCAGGAAGGTGTCGAGGAAGGCCAGCGGCTCCAGCTCCGCGCGCGGGCAGGGGCCGACCGAATGCTTCCAGGTGATCAGCATGAGCATGGGCGCGATCAGCACCTGGGTCATCAAGTTGACGTCCAGCGGCCTGAACTCGCCGCGCGCGATGCCGCGCTCGAGCATGCCGGACATGGCCGCGGTGCCGCGCTTGATGACCTCATCCTGGTAGAAGCAGGCCAGTTCCGGGAAATTGTCGGCTTCGGCAGTGACCAGCTTGATGATGCCGGAGGCCTTGGTCGCGCCCAGGCGCTGCCACCAGGAGTGGATCAGGTGGCGCAGCAGGTCCGCGCTGTGGCCTTCGAATTCGGCGACCGAGACTTCGGCCTCGCCGATCACGGGCACGATGCTGCTGCGGACCACGGCCTTGAACAGCTCTTCCTTGTTTTCGTAGTACAAATAGAGCGTGCCCTTCGAGACGCCGGCGCGACGCGCGACGTCTTCCAGGCGTGTGGCGGCGTAGCCACGTTCGACGAACAGGTCGATGGCTGCCTCCAGCAACTCCTGGGGCCGCGCGTCTTTACGGCGCTCCCAGCGTGGCTTGGTTTCGAAAGGGCATGGCATTGCTTCTGTCCGACAACTAACTGTTGAGTCAGGAAATATAGACCCGGGGCTGGGGGCAGTCAAGCTGTGGCGAGTATACTTACAGCATGAACTCCCCGCTTTCCTCCCTCGGTTGCCGGCCTGGCTGCGGCGCCTGCTGTATTGCTCCATCGATTACGAGTCCGATCCCGGGAATGCCTGATGGGAAACCTGCCGGGGTCAGGTGCATTCAGTTGGGTGAGGACAACCGCTGCCTTGTCTTCGGCAAACCGGAGCGGCCGCCGTTTTGCGGAGGGCTGCAACCGTCCGAAGACATGTGCGGCGCGAATCGCACACATGCCATCCATTGGCTAAGCGAACTGGAGCGCGCGACGGCACCGCTCTGACGTTCTGGTTCCGGCGCCCGGGCTCTGCGTCAGAATATTTCCCATTGGCAAAACAAGATGCCATCGATATAATTATTTATCTTGCTTTTCTGACTCTTCCCGGATCCTCCAATGAGCGGTGTTCTCGATGTCCGTAACGACGCTGGCGAAGGCAGTGTCGCCAATCGCGACAATGTCATGTCCCTTCACCATGTCGACAGCCTGGTAACCCAGACCGGGACGAACATCGGCAATGGGCGCGTCACCGCCGTTGCGCAGGAACTCCTGAACTACGACCCTGAAGCCCAGGTGTGGCAAGACTCGCCGACCCTGGCACTGATGCTGTCCAGCGTCCTCAAATGGGTCGTTCTCGTCCTCATCTGGCTGGCTGCCCTTGCCGTGTTTGCTCCCGCCCCATCCCTTCCCGGCACCCCGGTCGCCGAGGCCGCACAGCCGGCCCAGCCCCCTGTCGCGGCCGACAAGCATGGCCATGGCAAGAAAAAGACGCGTGCAGCCAACAAGAGCGCAAGCGTTGCCAATGAACAGGTTGCCAAGGCAAGCAGCAGCGCTTCGGCAAGCGGACCTGACGACACCTGGTACCAGGTCGCCAGATGGGCCGGCATCCTGATCGTGGCTTATCAAGTCTACTCTCACTGCGTGTGGGCGCTAAGGCTGAAAAATATCCGGTACAAGATGTCGTCGCAGCGTTTGACGATCGAGTCAGGTATCTTCAGCAAGACGACGAATACTTACGAGCTGCACAAACTTGACTCTTCCGGCCAGATCCACAGCCCCCTCTTCCTTCGGATGGTTGGGCGAGCCAATCTTTACGTCGGTGTCTGGTTGAGCGGGATTCGCAATGCCGAAGCAGTCCGGGATCTCGTCCGCAATGCGGGACAGATCGAAGCCAGCCGGGTCGACAAGGCGCGCTGGCGCTGACTTCCCCGTCCTCCCGGTCCACGGGAGACGGAATACCTTCCACTCCCATGACCGTCGTCCCGGCGGTCAGCTGTACTCTTGCCTGCGGAAAAAAAGCCACCACCTGATGCGGGGAACTCGACGGTAGGGTGCTTCGCCGTGGTAAGCTTGCGCCCTGCTTGCCGCAAGCCTGCGCAGCACCCCTTCCGCGTTTCGCATCCACAATAACATCCTTACCAAAACTTCATGGACATCATTCTCGCCCTGAAAGCGATCATCATGGGCCTCGTCGAAGGCTTCACCGAGTTCCTGCCGATCTCCTCTACCGGTCACCTGATCCTGGCCGGCAGCCTGATCAACTTTACGGGCGAAGTCGCCAAGGTGTTCGAGATTGCAATCCAGGCCGGCGCCATCCTCGCCGTGATGTGGGAATACCGTGCGCGCATCGGTACCGTGATGCAAGGTTTGACCTCGGATCCGCGCCAGCAGAAGTTCGTGGTCAACCTGTTCGTCGCCTTCCTGCCGGCCGCCGTGCTGGGCCTGCTGTTCAGCAAGGCGATCAAGAATCACCTGTTCGCCCCGGCGCCGGTCGCGTTCGCCTTCATCATCGGCGCGCTGGTGATCCTGTGGGCGGAGCGCCGCCACAAGACCCTGGCCGGTTCGCACCGCATCGAGACCGTCGACGACATGACCATGATCGACGCCTTCAAGGTCGGCTGCGCCCAGTGCTTCGCGCTGATCCCGGGCACCAGCCGCTCGGGCGCCACCATCATCGGCGGCATGCTGTTCGGCCTGTCGCGCAAGGCGGCTACCGAATTCTCCTTCTTTCTGGCGATCCCGACCCTGCTGGCAGCCACCGTGTACTCGGTGTTCAAGGCGCGCCACGACCTGCACACGACCGACCTGCCGCTGTTCCTGATCGGCGGCGTGGCCGCCTTCGTGTCGGCCTTCCTTTGCGTCCGTTGGCTCTTGCGCTTCATCAGCACGCATGACTTCACGGGCTTCGCCTGGTACCGTATCGTGTTCGGTATCGTCGTGCTGGTCACGGCGCACTTCGGCTGGGTGGTTTGGGCTGACTGAGCCGGGCTGGCTAACCTGAACAAAGTAACACCATGACGGACGACATCGAACAACGCGCGCTGCACATCCTGCAGACGGTCTTCGGCTATCCCGCCTTCCGCGGGCAACAGGCCGAGATCGTCGAGCAGGTCGCGCGCGGCGGCGACGCGCTCGTCCTCATGCCTACCGGCGGCGGCAAATCGCTGTGCTACCAGATCCCCGCCCTGCTGCGCGACGGCGTCGGCGTGGTGGTCTCGCCGCTGATCGCGCTGATGCAGGACCAGGTCGACGCCCTCGCCGAAGTCGGCGTGCGCGCGGCCTTCCTGAACTCGACCCAGACCTTCGAAGAGACCCTGCGCATCGAGCGCCTGGTGCGCACCGGCGAGCTGGACCTGGTCTACGTGGCGCCCGAGCGCCTGATGACGCCGCGCTGCCTGGAGCTGTTCGAGGCGTCCCACATCTCGCTGTTCGCGATCGACGAAGCGCACTGCGTCTCGCAATGGGGCCACGACTTCCGTCCGGAGTACATCCGCCTGTCGATCCTGCACGAGCGCTTCCCGCACGTGCCGCGCATCGCGCTGACCGCCACCGCCGACCAGCTTACCCGCGCCGAGATCGCCCACCGCCTGCAACTGGAAGAAGCGCGCCAGTTCGTGTCGTCCTTCGACCGCCCGAACATCCGCTACGCCATCGTCGAAAAGACCAACGGCCGCAAGCAGCTGCTGGACTTCATCACGACCGAGCACACCGGCGACGCCGGCATCGTCTATTGCCTGTCGCGCAAGAAGGTCGAGGAGACCGCCGAGTTCCTCAATGAAAACGGGATCCGCGCCCTGCCCTACCACGCCGGCATGGACTACGCGCTGCGCGCCGATAACCAGGCCCGTTTCCTGCGCGAAGACGGCATCGTGATGGTGGCGACCATTGCCTTCGGCATGGGCATCGACAAGCCGGACGTGCGTTTCGTCTGCCACCTCGACCTGCCGAAATCCCTCGAGGGCTATTACCAGGAAACGGGGCGCGCCGGCCGTGACGGCCTCCCCTCGAATGCGTGGATGGCCTATGGCCTGCAGGACGTGGTGCTGCAGCGCCGGATGATCGACGAGTCCGAGGCCGACGAGAATTTCAAGCGCGTGCTGGGCTCGAAGCTGGACGCCATGCTGGGCCTGTGCGAGACGCTGAGCTGCCGCCGGATGCGCTTATTGGAGTATTTCGGCGAGCGTTCCGGCCCCTGCGGCAACTGCGATACCTGCCTGATCCCGCCGGTGTCTTTCGACGCGACGGTGCCGGTGCAGAAGCTGCTGTCGGCCATCTACCGGGTCGACCAACGCTTTGCCGCCGGCCACGTGATCGACGTGCTGCGCGGGGTGCAGACGGAGCGCATCAGCCAGTGGCACCACGACAAGCTGACCGTGTACGGCGTCGGCGCCGACCGCAGCGAGCACGAATGGCGCGCCATCGTGCGCCAGGTGATTGCGTTGGGCCTGGTCACCGTCGACCACGACGCCTTCAGCTCCCTCAAACTGACGGAAAGCGCGCGCGCGGTCCTGAAGGGCGAGCGCAAGGTGGAACTGCGCCAGTACCAGAAGCCGGTCAAGCAGAAGCGCCAGGCCGGTCCCACCAAGGGCTACGTCGAGATGGACCTGTCGCCGGCCGAGCAGAAGATCTTCGAAAAGCTGCGCTGGTGGCGCCTCGAGACCGCCAAGGCGCACAGCGTGGCGGCCTTCATCATCTTTGGCGACGCCACCCTGCGCGAGATCGCCAAGGTCAAGCCGACTTCGCTGGACGAGCTGCGCGGCGTGTCCGGCGTGGGGGCGAAGAAGCTGACCTCGTATGGCGACGAGATCGTATCGATGATTTCCGAGATGGTGTGATTTTCACTCCCGGAACAGGTGCACGAACGTCCGGCTCACCGCCAGCTTCTCCTCGCTCCCCTTCACCAGCACCTGCATGCGTTCGGCGTCGATACGCTCGGCAGCCAGGATCGCATTCACGTTGACCACGGTGGCGCGGTGGATCTGCCAGAAGCGGTCCGGATCGAGACCGCTCAACAGATCCTTCAGCGGCGTGCGCACCAGGGCTTCGTAATCGCGCAGCACGATGCGGGTGTAGCGGGTGTCGGCCTGGAAGAACAACACCTCGTCGACGTCGATCACGCGCACCTGGCGGCCGACGCTGGCCTTGATCCACCTGGTGCGCTCGTGGTGCAGGCCCGGCAGCGCCGCCTTCAGGTGGCGCAGCAACTCGCCCATGCCGGCGCCGGAGGCTTCCGTTCGCATCGACAGCTTGCCGCGCAGGCGCGCCACCGCCTTGTCCAGGCGCTCGGCCTGCAGGGGCTTGAGCAGGTAGTCGACCGCGCCGGTGTCGAAGGCATCGACGGCGTACTGGTCGTAGGCGGTGACGAACACCACGTGGGCCATGGCGCCGATGCGCTCGGCCACTTCGAGGCCCGACAGGCCCGGCATGCGGATGTCGAGGAAGGCCACGTCCGGCTCGTGCTCCAGGAAGCCGTCCCAGGCGTCGTTGCCGTTTTCCGCCACCAGCACGACGCGCGCCTCGGGCCAGCATTGCGCCAGCAGTTCCAGCAGGCGCTCGCGCATCAGGGGTTCGTCTTCGGCGACCAGCACCGTGGGATTCGTGCTCATGCTCATGCCTGCGGATGGGGGATGATGACGTCGGCGATCAGTCCCGGATCGCCGTCATGCAGCGCCAGGCCGGTGGCCTCGCCGTAGGCCAGGCGCAGGCGCAGGCGCACGTTATCGAGGCCGGTGCCGCCGCCCTCGTCCTGCTCCGGGATCGTGCTCATGCCGACGCCGCCATCCCGCACGCGGATCCGCACCTTGCCGTCGACCAGCTCGGCCGAGACCGTGACCTCGCCGCCGCGCAAGGCCGGTTCGATGCCGTGCTTGATCGCGTTCTCGACCAGGGTCAGGAGGATCATGCTGGGCAGCCGCACCTGTTCCAGCGCGCGCGGCAGTTGCAGGGAGAAGCGCAGGCGCTCGCCCAGCCGCACCTGCATCACTTTCAGGTAAGACTCGACCAGGCCGAACTCCGCGGCCAGGCAGACCTGCTCGCTGCGCATGTCGCGCATGCTGGAGCGCAGGAAGTCGATCAGGTTAGCGGTCAATTCGGCGGCGCGCGGCGCGCCATGCTGGGCCAGCTGCTGCACCGCGCCCAAGGTATTGAACAGGAAGTGCGGCTCGATCTGGGCGCGCAGCAGGCGTAACTGGGATTCGGACAGTTCACGCGCCAGGCGCGCCTGCTCGGCTTCGCGCTGCAGCTGCACGTTGAGGGCCTCGTAATGACGGTTGCGAAGGATGCTGATCAGGAGCACCGGCGCCAGGATAGCCAGCGAACCGGCCAGGACACCGCCCGTGAAATGCGACACCCTCTCCATCGTATGCGCCAGCGGCTGGCCTTGCAGCCACATGGTCATGAGGGTCGAACCCACGGCGGCGAAGACGGCAAACCCCACCACTGCCAGCAGCAGCTTCAGCTTTTCCTGCGAAAACTGGCGATAGTTGAACCAGGCGCCGATGAGGGCAAAGGCCAGCGCAATGCCGCAGGCGTTGGCGCTGACGATTGCCGCGACCCAGCCGATATCTGGAGAGTGCAGGTGCAGGGCCGCACCGCACAGCGTGAAGACGGCCAACAAGCCGCAGGTCCAGACCCTGCCGCGCCAGCCCTTCATGGCAAGCGAGAAAGCGCGCATCTGCTGGCGCTCCACCGGCGAGCGTTCGGCCAGTTTCCGGCAGATGAGTCGGAGGCTGGGGTCTTCCGTACTGGACGCCAGTTCCGGCCGCTCGAGCACGGCAATATGCTTGTCGACGTTTGCGATCGCCCGATACTGGTCCAAAAACTTGCGCCACATGATGCCTCCTTCGCAATCGTTAATATATAGCAACGATTACAGTCTAGGCAGGCCAGTCGGCGCCGGAAAGCAAAAAGGGACGAGCGACGAATCCGGGTGGATGAACGACGACCCCGCCTCCGCGGAAGGGCATTTCCGGCAATGCCGGGAATGACAAATTATTTTTTAGTGAACACCAGGTCCCACACGCCATGGCCCAGCTTCAGGCCGCGGTTCTCGAACTTGGTCAACGGGCGGTAGGACGGCTTCTCGGCATAGCCCTCGGCGGTATTGGCGAGCTGCGGTTCGGCGCCCAGCACTTCCAGCATCTGCACCGCGTAGTCTTCCCAATCGGTGGCGCAGTGAATGTAGCCTCCCGGCGCCAGCTTGTCGCACAGGAGCTTGACGAAAGGCGGCTGGATCAGGCGGCGCTTGTTGTGGCGCGCCTTGTGCCATGGGTCCGGGAAGAAGATGTGGACGCCGGCCAGCGAGCCGTCGGCGATCATGTTGTTCAGCACCTCGACCGCGTCGTGCTGGATCAGGCGCAGGTTTTCGATGCCCTGCTCGCCGATCTGCTTGAGCAGGCTGCCCACGCCCGGCGTGTGCACTTCGACGCCGACGAAGTCCGTGCCCGGCATCGCCTTGGCGATATGGGCCGTGGTGTCGCCCATGCCGAAGCCAATCTCCAGCACCAGCGGCGCGTTGCGGCCGAAGGGCGCGTGGAAGTCGAAGGTCTCCTTGCGGTACTCGATCAGGAATTTCGGCCCGAATTCCTCGAGCGCGCGCGCCTGCCCGGTCGACAGCCGTCCCGCACGGGTAACGAAGCTGCGGATGCGGTGATCAAGCGGGTCGTAGAGCATCGGACGGCCTTGGCTGTTGGTGGGCGTATCGGAAGACATGATCGATCGGAGACAAGAGAAAAGGGTCGACATTATATCCCCAACGGGACGGAGCCAGCCGCCATTCTCGGACATAATGGCGCTTCCACGAATGGAAAGAGAGCCGTGATGCAGTCCTTCTCCCACCCGATCGCGACCGAAGACAACGTCGCCAACTTCCAGCTGACCTCATACAGCTTCGGCAAAATGCGCGGCAATCCCGGCGCCGGCAAGAAGGTCTATATCCAGGCCTCGCTGCACGCCGACGAGGTGCCGGCCATGCTGGTCGCCCACGTGCTGCGGCGCGAGCTGGAGCGCCTGGACGCCGAGGGACGGATCGAGGGCGAGATCATCCTGGTGCCGGCCGCCAATCCGATCGGGCTGTCGCAGGTCGTCCACGGCGCCCCTTTCGGCCGCTACGACCTCTCCAGCGGCATCAACTTCAACCGCTCCTACAAGCACGTCGCCGCGGAGCTGAAGGCATCGCTGAAGGGCCAGTTGGGCACCGACGCGCAAGCCAACGCCGCCCTGGTCCGCGAACACGCGCGCCGCGCCGTCGCCAACTGGCGGACCGACAGCCCGACCCAGGACCTCAAGAAACTCCTGCTGGGGATGGCGATCGACGCCGACATCATGCTCGACCTGCATTGCGATAACGAGGCGGTGCTGCACCTGTACACCGGCACCCCGCTGGCCGACCAGGTCAAGCCGCTGGCGGCCCTGCTGGGCGCGCACGCGACCCTGCTGGCGCGCGAGTCCGGCGGCGAACCCTTCGACGAAGCCTGCAGCCGCCTGTGGTGGGAACTGGCCGACCACTTCGGGCCTTCGATGCCGATCCCGATGGGCTGCATCGGCGTGACCGTCGAGCTGCGCGGCGAGATGGACGTGCGCTACGAGCTGGCCGAGAAGGATGCGCAAGGGCTGCTGCAGTACCTGGCTTACCAGGGCGTGCTCGACATCGAACGCGAGCCGCTGCCGCCCCTGGTGGCCGAGCCGACCCCGCTGGAAGGCGTGGAACCGCTCGCCGCCCCGCACTCGGGCGTGCTGGTCTTCCTCAAGCGCCTGGGCGACCGCGTGGCCAAGAACGAAGCGGTGGCCGACATCGTCAACCCGGTCAGCGGCAAGACGACCACCTTGCGCGCGACGCGGGCCGGGATCCTGTTCGCCAGCACGGCGCACCGGCATCTGCTGCGCGGGATGCATGTTTGTAAGATTGCGGGGGATTCGGCTTTTCGGAGTGGGAGCCTGCTGGGCAGCTGACCATAACCGTCGTTCCCGCCACCTGCCCGTCGTTCCCGCTTTCGCGGAACGACGGTACAAAGCTTAGGCAGCCAGCCTGTCATCGAACAGGTAGCGCCGCGCCAGCAGCGACGCCATCGCCTCCGCCGGCATCGGCCGCGCCACCAGGTAGCCCTGCACCTCGTTGCAGCCCAGCGTACGCAGGATCGCCAGCTGTTCCTCGTTCTCGACGCCCTCCGCCACCACTTCCATGCCGAGCGCGTGCGCCATCGAGACGATCGCCTGGAAGAACACGGTCCCCTCCTTCGAGCGTCCCAGCTCGGCGGTGAAGGAGCGGTCGACCTTCAGCACGTCCATCTTCATGCGCTGCAGCTGCGACAGCGAAGAGTAGCCGGTGCCGAAATCGTCGACGTGCAGCTTGACGCCGAGCGTGCGGATCGCCGCCAGCTCGGCCAGGATCTCGTCCTGGTCGCCCATCATGGCCGACTCGGTGATCTCGACTTCCAGCAGCCGCGGCGCGACCGCGTGGCGGGACAGGGCCTCGCCCAGCTGGCGCGCCACGCCGCCGCGCAGGAACTGCTTGGGCGAGACGTTGATCGAGACCGGCGCCACCGGGCCTTTGTCCGCGGACCAGGCGGCCAGCTGGGCGCAGGCCTGGTCGATCACGATGGCGCCGATCGGCACGATCAGGCCGCTCGATTCGGCCAGCGGAATGAATTCGTCGGGGCGGATCATGCCCAGTTGCGGATGCTCCCAGCGCAGCAGTGCCTCCATGCTGAGCAGTTCGCCGCTGCGGGTGTCCACGCGCGGCTGGTAGTGCAGCACGAACTGGCGCTTGTCGATTGCTTCGAGCAGGCGCTGGCGCAGCTGGGCGCGGGTCTTCAGGGTGCTCGACTGGGCCGGATCGAAGAAGCGGTACTGGCCCTTGCCCTCGTTCTTGCCGGCGTACATGGCGATGTCGCTGTGGCGGATCAGGGTGGCGGCATCCTGGCCGTCGCGCGGGAACACGCTGATGCCGACCGAGGCGCCGATCACGTGCTGCTCCTCGGCAATCTGGAAGGGTTTGCTGAAGGCCTGGATGATGCGCTGCGCCACCATGCCGATCTGCTCGTCGCTGTCGAAGGGGCTGAGCAGGACGATGAATTCGTCGCCGCCGAAGCGCGCCACGCGGTCGCTCGGACGCAGCTGCGACAGCAGGCGCGTGGCCGCCGCCTTCAGCAGGCGGTCGCCGACGGCGTGGCCGTGCGAGTCGTTGACCTGCTTGAATTCGTCGAGGTCGATGAACAGCAGCGCCACGCCCTGGCCGCTGGCCTCGGCATGCGCCAGCGCGGACGGCACGAAGTGCAGGAACCAGTGGCGGTTCGGCAGGCCGGTCAGGCTGTCCTCGTTGGCCAGGCGCGCCAGCTGGGACTCGTGTTCCTTGCGCTCGCTGATGTCCTGCAGGGTCACGGCCAGGCCGTCGCCGACCCGCACCACGCGCCGGTGGCCCCAGCGGATGTTCAATCGGTTATCGTCCGGCATGCGGCGGTCTTCATGATAGAAGCCGGTCGCCATCGCATGGCGGTAGTTGGCGAGCAGCTCGGCCGCACCGAGCCCGCGGTGGAGCTCGGAGATCAGGCTGCCGACCAGGCTGGCGCGCGTCAGCCCGTAGAAAAAGGCGCCGCGCTCATTGCAGTCGACGATGCGGAAGTCCACGATCTGGCCCTTGCGGTCGCGCAGCGGCGCGACCATGTAGAAGCCGTCGTTGCCGCTCTCGGTGGCGGTGCGGTAGGCGCGCGCCACTGCGTCCTGCTCGCGCGCCCGCGCCGCCGCGCGCAGGGACAGCATGCTGGCGATGCCGGCCAACAGCAGCAGCACCGCGGTGGCCATCGAGGTATAGGCGCGGCTGTCGCGCCAGTAGGCCTGGGCGCCCGCCAGCGCCGCCTCGTGAGACAGCGCCACCAGCGCCACCACCGGGTAGGCGCTGGAACGGCGCCAGCCCAGCACGCGCGCGCGGCCGTCGCCGAAGCCGGCCTGCTCCGCGCGGCCGGGCCCCCGGACCGCGTCGACCAGCTGCACGCCGCGGGCCACCGGCCAACGCTCCGCATTCGCCGGCAGCAGCGAGCCGCGCGCACCGAGGCGCACGGCGCCGCTGCTGTCCTGTTCGAGCCGCAGATTGCCCTCGCTGCCGACCAGCGCCAGCAGGCTGTTCTCGCCCAGCGTGGGCGAGCTGACGAAGGAGGTGAAGTAGGCGGCGTCGACCGCCATCAGCAGCACGCCGGCGAATTCGTCGTCCGCCGTGTCGAGGCGGCGCGTGAACAGCACCGCGCCGCGCAGCGCGCCCAGTTCCGGCGGCGGCATGCCGATCCGCAGCGCGGTCGAGTTGCTGTCGCGGTGCTGGACGAAGAAGGCGGCGGACGACAGGTCGGCGTCCTGGCCGGCGTGCAGGCCGCGCGACGAAGCCAGCTTGCCGTCGCGCCCGATCACGCTCACCGCGAGGAAGGCGCTGTCGGTGAACATGCCGTCGCGCCGCATGTCCTCGACCAGGGCGCGGTTGCGCGAATGCTCCCAGCTGTGCTTGAGCTGCATGGTGATCTGGTCCATCTGGGCCAGCGAACGGGTGACGTACTGCTCGTAGGCCTCGGCGTAGGCGTCGGCTTCCTTGAAGGCCTGGTCCTCGGCGCGGCGGTGCTCGGCGTTCGCGCGCAGCATGGCGGCGCTCCACAGCGCGGCGCAAGCCAGCAGGGCCAGCGCCGGCCACAGCAGCGCAAAGAATCGGTGGGTGCGGGGGACGGTGTGCGCGCTGGGCTTGCTCATGCGGCAAGTCTAGCCAGCGCAGGTTACCGTTTGATGACAGCCCTCAGCGGCCGCGTTCCCGGGCCGCCTCGGCCAACACCTCGTTGACCTGGTCCATGTCCGCCGGCTTGACGAGGTAGTGGTCGAAGCCGGCCTCTTCGGCCTCCTTGCGGTCCTGGCTCTGGCCGTAGCCGGTCAGCGCGACCAGGGTGGCGCGCGCGCCGCCGGCCTGGCTGCGCAGGCAGCGCGCCAGCTCGTAGCCGTCCATGTCGGGCAGGCCGATATCGAGCAGCAGCACGTCCGGTCGTTCGCGCTGGGCGCGTTCGAGTGCGCCCCTGGCGTCGTACTCGACGCTGACGGCATGGCCCTGTACCTCCAGCAGCGCGGCCAGCATCTGCGCGGCGTCGACATTGTCGTCCACCACCATCACGCGCAGCGCGCCAGGCGCCCGCATGCCGGCGGCGGCGACCTCGTCCTCCGCCGCCCCGCCGAGGCTCGCCAGGCGCGGCAGGCAGATGCAGAACTCGCTGCCCTGTCCCAGTCCCCCGCTCTTCGCGGACACGGTGCCGCCATGCAGGGTGACCAGGCTCTTGACCAGGGCCAGGCCGATCCCGAGTCCGCCCTGGGAGCGGTCCGGGGTGCGCTCGGCCTGGGTGAACAGGTCGAAGATGTAGGGCAGGATGTCGGGCACGATGCCGACGCCGTTGTCGCGCACGGCCACGTGCACGCGCTCCTCGTCGACCGTCACCGACAGCGTGATCCTGCCGCCCGGCGCGGTGTACTTGGCGGCGTTGTTGAGGATGTTCGAGATCACCTGCACCAGACGGGTGCGGTCACCGATCACATGGGCGCTGCGGCCGGACAGCTGCAGCGTGAGCGAGTGGCGGCGCGCGTCGATCAGCGGCCGCACCTGCTCCACCGCGGCGGACACGATCACGTTCAGGTCGAGCTCTTCCTTCTCGAGCGTGACCAGGCCGCGCGTCACGCGCGAGACGTCCAGCAGGTCGTTCACCAGGTCGGTCATGTGGGACGCCTGGCGCACGATGATCTCGCTGGCGTTGGCGATGTTCCTGCTATCGAGGCTGCCGATCTTCAGCAGCTGGGCCGCGGTCATGATCGGCGCCAGCGGGTTGCGCAGTTCATGGGCCAGCATGGCGAGGAACTGGTCCTTCTGACGGTTCGCCGCGCGCAGCTCGTCCTCGATCTGCTTGCGCGCGGAGACGTCGCTGCCCTCGACGAAGATGCCGGAGACGGCACCGCTGGCGTCGCGGATCGGCTGGTAGACGAAGTCGATGTAGCGCTCTTCCAGCGGGCCGTCCGGCTCGCGCTGCAGGCGTACCGGCAGCGCGTGACCGACAAAGGGTTCGCCGGTGGAATAGACCCGGTCGAGCAGTTCGAAAAAGCCCTGCCCCACCACTTCCGGCAGCGCCTCGCGCGCGGCCTTGCCGACGATCTGGCGATGGCCGATCAGCTGCAGGTAGGACTGGTTGGTCAGCTCGAACACGTGTTCGGGACCGCGCAGCACGGCAATGATGCCGGGCGCCTGTTCGAACAGGGTGCGGAAGCGCTCGTTTTCTTCGTCGCGGTATTTTTCGGACAGCACCTGGTCTGTGACCTCGACGCAGGCGCAGTGCATGCCGCGGATGATGCCATCCTCGTCGCGCACCGGCGAATACGAAAAGGTGAACCAGGTGGGCTCGTCGTAGCCGTGACGGTTCATGACCAGCAGCAGGCGGTCGACGTAGGTGGCCTCGCCCTTCAGCGCGCGGTCGATCAGGGGCCAGATGTCGTCCCAGATCTCGGCCCAGATGTCGTGGAAGCGCCGGCCCATCGCGCGCGGATGCTTGTCGCCGAGGATCTCGCGATAGGGATCGTTGTACAGGAAGCCCAGCCCCTCGCCCCAGGCGACGAACATCGGGAATCCCGAATTGAGCATCAGCCCGACCAGGGTGCGCAGGGCCTGCGGCCAGGTACGCGGATGACCGAGGGGCGATTCGCTCCAGTCCTGCCTGCGCATCAGCGCCCCGGCTTCGCCGCCGCCGCTCAGGAACATGAGCGAGCCGGCAAGGCTGTCGGCATCGTGCGATGGTTGATCGGGCCGTGGAGCGTGTTGTCGCATGGTCATGGCTGGTCGGATGAAGACCCGAGTTTGCCATAACTTCAAGAGACAAGCCGCACGGCGAGGCAGGGGCTAGGCGGGCGGAAGCGTTTCGGGGAAGGCTGGAGCGGGTGAAGGGAATCGAACCCTCGTCGTAAGCTTGGGAAGCTTCTGCTCTACCATTGAGCTACACCCGCGTTGCCCGCATTCTACGCGGGTTTTAACGTTGTTGAGGCTCTGTTGCACAAATAAGGAAAAGGCGAGTGTGCCTTTCTGTCGACACATTTATCGCATAGAGACCGTAACGGGCGCGCCGAGGCGCGTGAAGCGGTTCAGCACTGCAGCGCGCACTTGCAGCTCGGCGACCTGACGATCGAAGTCCCGCGCCATGATGCGTTCGCCGAGCAGCGTAAAGCAGCGCATTTTGGTTTCGACAAGGCTACGTCAGTGGTAGCCGCTCCACCTCTCCCATATTGCTCGTCCGAGGCCGCGGCGTTGCTCGCAGAATCTCGTTTTGCGCCTCGGCACCCTGACGATTCGTCTTCCAGGGTTTAGCATTCTTCCTGGTCGGGATGACTGCCTGGGCCTGGCGTAGAGCGATGGCTTCATGACGGGCCTTGGTGTCGTAAGCCCCATCACCGCTGACGGCAGAGATCTGCTCGTCGAGAGGAATCTGGCTCAATAGATCCGGCAGCACAGGCGCATCGCCAATACCGTTGTCGGTCACTTCCATGGCCCGGATTTCGAGTGTGGCGGCATCGATGCCAAGGTACACCTTGCGCCGTTGCCGTCGATATTCAAAACCATGCTTCTTTGTCTTCCATTCGCCTTCGCCCAGCATCTTGATGCCCGTGCAGATGCAAGCCTGTCGTGGTGGGTGCAACTTCAACGGTTACCTGCAGCGGCCTTTGACGCCGGCTTACCGCGCTGTAGTCCGGCACAGGTCAGTCCAGCCCAGCCCTGCCAGATGCAAAAGGCTCTCGGCCATTCCATGGCCTGGCGCAAGGGTAAGTTGAACAAACACTTGATGCTCAGACAGAATTGAATGGCCTGGTCACTGAAGGTCGGACTGCGTCCACGCTTGTCACTTGCCTGGCCGTGCCAGTTCATCGTTGGGTCGAGCCAGATGAGCAGTGAGCCGCGCGACTTGAGCGCCGCGTTGTATGCCTTCCAGTTCGTCGTTCGGTATTTCTGGGGAGGGGGTTTCATGCACAAAGGCTACCTGAGCTGCAGACGACATGCCGTCCGGCTGGATTTATGCAACAGAGCCTCATGGGCATTTACACAACGCCGGCACCTTGCTCGGTGTCGGCGCTTGTACGTTCAAAGAAGATCACATCTCACACTGATCTTTTACGCGATAAGGCCCCAACCAGAGACAGGCCTAGAACGATTAAAACTCCAGTGCCGGGTTCTGGGACGCTCACAATCGGGGCCGCGCCTGCAGGGAGGTCAATGATCGCTGTGATTGCACTGAGGGCGTCATTAAATCCTGCATCCAAAGTTATATGGAGGGAATTGGGCCCTAATGTTAAGAAGGGCGTAATATCAAAACTAACTATATCGAACAAGTTACCGTTGCCAATGGATGGCCCCGGTAGGCTGGCGCCTTGAAAGAGACCACCGCTCGCCAAGGCTACTCCGTTGATCCGCAAGGTACCATCGTCGTTCGGCCCGAAATTCTGACCATCAGATACGAACAATCTCAGGAAAGCCGAGCCTCCGGTATAGTTGATACCTGCAAGGTTGATGTCCCAACCCGCAGTATCGTAGGCGGAGGCGAAATTCGAATCATTACCGTCGAAAACCACCACGTCCCTATTATTTGCTGAGTTACCATCATTGAACAACACCAGCGTTGCAGCACCGTTAACCTCAACTCCAGGCTTATTAAAGTTGGTAAGATTATAAGCACCATTGGCGTTGATAACGCTTGTGGTGTTTGCTCGATATGCTTGGCTGTTAGCGAAACCCCAGAAGTTATTATCGGAAAACCCTATGTTCGTTCCGGTAACTCCATTTCCATTCACGTTGACATTTGCATTTGCATTTGGGTCCATGGAATTTGTTGGGCCATGCCAGTAGAGCAGGGAGTTTGTGACCGTGCCGGTCACGCCGCTCACATTGATCGTTCCGGTACCAGTACCTCGCAAACCACCTGTGCCAGCGGTGGTCAGATCGGTATTAAAAAACGTCGTGTAAGGCGTTAGGGCCCCAGCGTGAGCGGGAGAAATGAGTATAGAACAAAAGCTTAGAAGGCCCAGAAATGCCTGCGTCGATCTCATTTTCATGACATTAACCTTTTCGTTAAATGATTTTATTAACAAGGGACTGCGAACACTGGATAGCATAAACCGTGCCAACAGGATTCACCCGTTATAAATCAGCGACTTAGAATTTTGTTCTATAATATTTTTCATTGTCCTTGTAAATTTTCTCGACAGTCTTCGTTCCAGTTACTCGTATCACATATCCCAATCTCTCAAGTCCATCGTTAAAATGATACTGCTTCGGCTTAACGTTGGGAGTGCCTTATCACAGCACCAGCCTATGAGAACTGATCGGATAATATGACATCTCTTCATTCATCGAATAAAATCAAATCCTGCGCCAGTCAATAAAACCCATAAAAATCAATCACTTAAGTTTGCATTAAATTAATATTGCAATAATTCATGAAAAAAATTTAAAATATAGACTTTTATTTTTAGATTTCAATTTAAAAATATTTATTTACTGATGGAATTTCTATTGAAATGCAGGCAGCTTGACCAAGCCCGAAGCCGCTGTCCCGACCTGACCTAAGATGCCCAGTACAGGCGACTGCGCAAGCCGCTAGAAACGTTCCGCATGAGCTAGCATTTTTATATTCATTGGAATCCGCAAACCGGCCCGATATATTGGAAGCGCGGCGCGCACGCCCTGGCGCCCAGCGCTTATTTCACTCGAGGAACAACTGATGGCTCACTTCGACATTGGCGCGATCGTGCGCGACCTGCACGACGCCCGCCAGCAATGGCGCCAGGCCCACCGTCCCGCCGGCGAGGTGCGCGGCATCGAATTTCCTTCGCGCGATGCGCTGGCGGACATCGTCGGCCAGCTCAAGGGCGTGCTGTTTCCCATGCGCCTGGGGCCGCCCGGCCTGCGCCGGGAAAGCGAAGACTTCCACGTCGCCCACGCCCTCGATTCCGCCCTGCACGCCCTGCTGCGCCAGGTCCAGATCGAGCTGCACTACAGCGCCGCGCTGGAGCAGCGCACCGACGGCGACATCGCCAGCCAGGCCATCGACGCCACCCGCGCCTTCGGCGCCGCCCTGCCGCAGGTCCGCATGGAAATCGACAGCGACGTGCTGGCCGCCTACCAGGGAGACCCGGCCGCGCGCAGCGTCGACGAAGTGCTGCTGTGCTATCCCGGCGTGCTGGCGATGATCCACTACCGCCTGGCACACCGCCTGTACGAACTCGGGCTGCCGCTGCTGGCGCGCATCATCTCGGAACTGGCGCATGCCGCCACCGGCATCGACATCCACCCGGGCGCGAAGATCGGTACCGGTTTCTTCATCGACCACGGCACCGGCGTCGTGATCGGCGAGACCGCCGTGATCGGCCAGCGCGTGCGCCTGTACCAGGCCGTCACCCTGGGCGCCAAGCGCTTCCCGACGAATGCCGACGGCAGCCTGCAGAAGGGCCTGCCGCGCCATCCGATCCTGGAAGACGACGTCGTGATCTACGCCGGCGCCACCGTGCTGGGCCGCATCACGATCGGCAAGGGCGCGGTCATCGGCGGAAACGTCTGGCTGACCCACGACGTGGCGCCAGGCGCGCGTGTGGCCCAGGCCGCTTCGCGCGAAGAAGTGTTCGAGACCCTGGGTTTGCCTGGCGATCCGGGCTGATCGTTATTTGGGGTTCTCGACCGTATAACCCTTGGCCTGCAACTCGGCCAGGTAGCTCTTCGGACCGAGCACCTGGCTCATCGACAGCAGCGCGAAGGTGCTCGCATTCTTCGCGAGCGCCCGTTCCGCCGTCTTCATCCATGCCACCCGGCCGCGTTCGCGCATGTCCTGGAAGGCCGGATTAGTCCGCGCGAACGAACCGTTCATCATGGCGTCGTTGCAGGTATCTTCGCGCTCGGCATAATCGAGCTTGCCGATCTCGGCGATGTTGCCGTTGGCCCAGGCATTCGCGCGCAATTTCATCGCATCGATATCGCCTTCGAAACTCTCCAGGGTCTTGGTGAAGCAGGCCACGTCTTCCATCTGCGACTTCTTGAAGTCCTTCAGCGCCTCGCGCGGATGCTCGAGCGTGACCGAGACACCGGTGCTGGTGAGCTTCACGTCGTGCTTCCTGGCGATCTTCTCGATCTGATCGGCGACTTCCCCGCCTTTCGACAGCCCGCTTTTCTTCAGCCCCGCATCCAGCAACTCCTCGGCGGCGAAGAAGGGACGGTAACGCTCGACGCCGTCGTCGCCGCCGATGTATTTCTGCTTCAGCACAGTCCAGCGTCCATAGACATCGGCCGGCAGCAGGTCGTGCAACTCGGCGCCGTCCGGGTTCTTCTTCAGGCCGATCAGCGAAGGCAGCATGCTCAGTCCGCTCATCCAGCCGACCGTGACGCTGACCCCGGGACGCAGCAGCACCTCCTGCGATTGCGCCACCAGGCGTTCGACCCGTACCGAATCCCATTCCATCTTTTGCGGCAGCGGCGAATGCATGGCGAACACCCACATCACGTGGCCATCCTTCGAGACTTTCCAGAGGCCGGGACCAGGACGCTTGCCCGAGACCACGACCGTGGCGGGCGCCGCGTCGAGCTCCTGCCCGGCGGGCGCGGATGCGGGCGGCGGATCGGTCTGCGCCAGCGCGGCGGCGCCGAGCAGGCCCAGGGACAAGACACAGGCAAAGCGTGCGGCAAGCATCGGAGAACCCCTTATTGTTGTGTTGCCAAAGCTTAGCTAACTGGCATCAAGAGGGCTACTCGCGTAACAGCTTGTCACAAAGCATGCATATCTGTCAGTCGGCAGCGGGCGGCTCTTCCGGCTGCCGGTCCAGCAGGCCGTGGGCCAGCTTCAAGCCCTCCACCATGGCCTGGAAGGCTTCGCGCTTGGCGTCCTCGCCCGGCACCCGCAGCACGTAGGAGGGGTGATAGGTGGTGACGATCCAGTGGCCTTCGTGGAAGACCGGCTTGCCCATCGCGTTCTTCAGCGTCACGTTGGCGCTGCGCATGACCGACTTCAGGGCGGTCGCGCCCAGCGCCACGATCACGGCCGGTCTTACCTGGGCCAGTTCCTTGTCGAGCCAGTAGTGGCAAGCCTCGATTTCCTTCTGCGCCGGGGTTTTATGGAGGCGCCGCTTGCCGCGCGGTTCCCACTTGAAGTGCTTGACGGCGTTGGTCACGTAGATGGTCTCGCGGTCGACGCCGGCCGCCTCGCACACGCGGTCGAGCAGCTTGCCGGCGGGCCCGACGAAAGGCTGGCCGGCCAGGTCCTCCTGGTCGCCCGGCTGCTCGCCGACGAACATGATCTTCGCCTTCTTCGGCCCTTCGCCGCCGACGGCCTGGGTGGCGAACTGCCACAACTCGCAGCGCCGGCATTCGTCCAGCTTGGAAGGCTGCTGGCGCTCCGGCTGGGCATCCTCGGGGGCGATCGGGATGGTCGTGCCCTTGCGCTGGCCCACCGCCTCGTACTGGCCGATCTTGCGCGCGCCCATCGCTGCCTCGGAAATCATGTGCGGCACGATTTTGCCTTCTGGCAAATTTTTCCAGCGGTCCGAAGTGATGTGCTGGCGCATCACCTCGACGTTCAGGCGCGCCGGATTGAACACGCTGCGGTAGTAGGTCAGCCACAAGGCTTCCCCTGTGTCTTCGAGGTCGTCGGAGTTCTTCACCAGCGGGCCGGTATTGTGCAGGGTCTGGCCATCCCACAGCACGCTGGCCTCGGGCGTGGCGATCATCCAGCTGACCTTGCCCATGCGGGAAATAAAATGCTCGGCGACCTGGGGCAGCACGTCGTGGCGCGGCTCGTACCAGGCGACGAAGCGCGGTGGCCCGGCCTCAGGCGGACGTTCGCGGAATCGGATATAGGCATGCATGTCGTGTTCCTCGCGGTGCACGGCCTTCACCATCGCATGCAGGCGCGCGCCGTCTTCGTCGGCCGGCGACTGCACCTCGTGCTCGCCCTGCTGCCAGCGCCAGATCACGCGATAGAGAAAGGCCCAGCGGTCCGGCACGCGGCAGCAGGCGGCGCTTTGCAGCATGTCCATCAGCGAGCGCGGAATGCTCGGCGCGCCGTGTTTCGGCCCGTAGCGCGCTTGGTCCGATGCGGGCGGCGGCAAGTCGGAAGGATTATGCGGCTGCTCGGCCGTGGGCGGCGCACCCGAGAACAGGTCGCCGCCGGCGTAGGGCGTGCTCCAGGTAAGCAGCTCCGGCGGCACGTCGTGGACCAGCAGCTCGCGCGCCGCCTCGCGCCATTCGGCGAAGGTCTCGACCAGCAGCGGCTGGCCCGCACGCTGTCGGTCGATCGCGCTCATGCCGCCTGCAGCTCCGGCCACAGCTTCATCTGCTGCGGGGCGTCGGCCATGTTCCGCCGCAGCAGTTCGGAGGACGCCGCGTCTTGCGCCGGCTTGTAGTCGGCGGTGACCACGAAGGGCGCCAGCTTCTTCAGGCTGCAGCGCAGGCGCGACAGATCCTCCCAGCGGATCCGGCGCAGGCGGCGCAGGTCGATGAGCCGTTTGGCCGAACGCAGGCCGATGCCGGGTACGCGCGCGATCATGGCTTCGTCGGCGCGGTTCAGGTCGAGCGGGAAGCGCTCGCGGTTGCCGAGCGCCCAGGCCAGCTTGGGGTCGATGTCGAGCGCCAGGTTGCCCGCCTGCGGCATCAGTTCGCCGGCCGTGAAGCCATAGCCGCGCAACAGGAAATCGGCCTGGTAGAGGCGGTGCTCGCGCAACAGCGGCGGCGGCGCGGACGGCACGCTGGACGGGCTCTGCGGGATCGGGCTGAAGGCCGAGTAGTAGACCCGCTTGAGCTTGTAGCTGCCGTACAGGGTCTGGGCCGTGTTCAGGATGGTCTGGTCGTCGCTGGCGTCGGCGCCGACGATCATCTGGGTGCTCTGCCCGGCCGGCGCGAAGACTGGCGCCTTCGGGTGCTCGTCCTTCTCGTCGAGCCTGGTGCGGATGGCGCCCATCGCCAGCTTGATCGTGTGGACGTTCTTTTCCGGCGCCAGGCGGGAGACGCTGTCCTGGGTCGGCAGCTCGATGTTGACCGACAGCCGGTCGGCGTACTTGCCGGCCAGCTCGATCAGGCGCGGGTCGGCATCCGGAATCGTCTTCAGGTGGATGTAGCCGCGGAACTTGTGCTCCTCGCGCAGACGCCGCGCGACCTCGACCAGCTGCTCCATCGTGTAGTCGCTGGACTGGATGATGCCCGAGCTGAGGAACAGCCCGTCGATGTAGTTGCGGAGGTAAAAATCCTGGGTCAGCTTGACCACTTCGTCGACCGCGAAGCGGGCCCGCGGCACGTTCGAGCTGCGGCGATTCACGCAATACTGGCAGTCGTAGATGCAGAAGTTGGTCAGCAGGATCTTCAGCAGCGATACGCAGCGTCCGTCCGGCGTGTAGCTGTGGCAGATACCCATGCCGTTGGTGGCGCCCAGGCCGTCCTTGTCGGCCGAATCCCGCTTGGGCGCGCCGCTGCTGGCGCAGGAGGCGTCGTATTTGGCGGCATCGGCCAGGATCTCGAGCTTGTCTTTGAGTTCCATTGTGCAGTAAATACTGTATGGATGAACAGTATACCGCAGTTCATGCCGGTGCGGCGGTGCGTGGACGCACGCTTGCCACGGGCGCGTCTTCATCGGTTTGCAACATGATCAAACTATGATAGTTTGCAATTGTTTTTGACGAATCTGATTATTGATGTCTGTCCAATTCCGCAATAACGTCCACGTCGCCGGCGCCGGCCACGCGACCCTGGTGTTCGCCCACGGCTTCGGCTGCGACCAGACCATGTGGCGCTTCCTCGTCCCCGCCTATGAAGGGCGATTCCGCACCATCCTGTATGACCTGACCGGCAGCGGCGATTCCGACCGCACGGCCTATGACCGAGCAAGGCATGGAAGCCTGCATGGCCATGCCGACGATTTGCTGGAAATACTGACCGCCTGCGCGGCCGGGCCGGTGGTCTTCGTCGGCCATTCGGTCAGCGCCACGATCGGCATGCTGGCGGCGATCAAGGCGCCGGAGCGCTTCGCTGCGCAAGTCATGGTGGGACCGTCGCCCTGCTACATCAACGACGGCGATTATGTGGGCGGCTTCAGCCGCGAGGATATGGACAACCTGCTGGCGTCGATGGACGACGATTTCCCGAGCTGGTCACGGCGCATGGCGCCCATGCTGATCGGGGCGAAGCGGCCGGCGCTGACCGCGGAGCTGATGGCCAGCTTCATGCGCAACGACCAGGGCATTGCCCGCCATTTCGCCCGCGTGACCTTCCTGTCCGACCACCGCGCCGACCTGGCTCGTTCGACCGTGCCGTCGCTGATCCTGGAATGCAGCGACGATCCGCTCGTCCCGCGTGAGGTCGGCCACTATCTGCTGCGCCACCTGCCGAACAGCAGCCTGGACGTCATCGACGACGAAGGCCACTGTCCGCACATCAGCGAGCCGACCGCCAGTTCCCGGGCGATCGATGCCTTCCTGGCGCGGACGCTCGGCTGAGCGCTCAGCGGACCGGCTTGCCGTCCGCGTCCAGCACGGTCACCTCGCCCCAGCCCAGCTTGCGGATACCCGGCTCGACCTTGCGCAGGTCGCCGATCACCAGCCACACGACTTCGTCCGGATGCACGTAGCGCGCGCCGGCGCCGGCCAGCTGCTTGTCGCTCAGCGAGCGCATGCCGCCGGCGTAGCGGTTCCAGTAATCGTCCGGCAGGCCGAGGTTGATGCTGGTGATGGCCGCGCCTTCGAGCGCATCCAGGGTGGCGAAGCGGCCCGGCAGGCGCGAGGTCACGTTGCGCATCACGCTGTCGAATTCCTCGCCGGCGATCGGACGCTGGCCGGCGATGTCGCGGATCTCCTTCGACACTTCCTGCATCGCCTCGACCGTCTTGTCGGTCTGCACCGGCGCGATCGTCAGGAAGCTGCGCTGGCCGCGCATGTCGATCATGCGGGCGGTGGTGCCGTAGCTCCAGTGCTTGTCGAGGCGCAGGTTGCGGTTCAGGCGCGAGGTCGCCATGCCGCCGAAGTCGTGCATGACGGCCTGGATCGCCAGTTCGTCCGGCTGGCCGGACGGCAGCGAGACGTGGGCGGCGACGATGGTCGACTGCGGCGCCTCCGGCTTGTCGATCAGGTAGATGCGCTTGCCCGCGGTGGCCGGCACGCTCGGCACCTGCTTGGCGGGGGCGCTGCCGGCCTGCCATTTGCCGAAGCTCGACTCCAGCGCCGGCATCAACTTTTCGAGGGTGGTGTCGCCGGCCACGACCAGGGTCGCGCTGCCCGGACGGAACCAGGCGTCATGCCAGCGCGCGACGTCGTCGCGGCTGATGGTCCGGGTGCTGGCTTCGGTGCCGGAAGCCGGACGGCCGTAGGCATGGCCCGCGCCGTACAGGATGCCCGGGATCACGCGCACCGCGAGGGCGCTCGGCTGGGCCTTCTCCTGCCCCACCTGGGCCAGGCGGCGCTGCTTGGCCAGCTCGACCTGGTCCTGCGGGAAGGTGGCGCCGAGGGCGGCGTCGGCCATCAGCGCCAGCGACGGCGCCAGGTTGGCGCTGGTCGCCTTCAGGCGCACCACCGACTGGTCCTGGGAGGTGCCGGTGCTGATGTCGGCGCCCAGCGATTCCAATGCGTCGGATAACTGGAACGCGTTGCGCGCCTTGGTCCCCTTGTCGATCAGGCCGAGGCTCAGCGACGCCAGGCCTTCCTTGCCGACCGGGTCGGCGGCGGCGCCGGCATCCAGCACCAGCGCGGCGTTGACGATCGGCGCGCCATGGCGCTCCAGCAGCACGACCTTCAGGCCGTTCTTGAGCTGGGCGCGCTGCATGGCCGGGAAGCTGACGTCGGGCGCCTGGCCGAGGGCCGGCAACTGCTTGCGGTCGAAGCCGGATTTGACGGCCGCCAGTTTCGGATAAGGCTTGACCGTCATCGTGTAATGATGCCCGCTGAGCCAGCGCTTGCCGGCCGCCTTCACGTCCGCCGGGGTGGCGCTGGCCATCTGCTCCAGGCGGGTCAGGTAGGCGTCCGGGCTGCCGCCATAGGTCATGCTCTCGGCCAGCACGTCGGCGCGGCCGCCGAAGCCGCCCAGGCGCTCCAGGCTGCGCGAGAAGTCGGCCAGCTCGCGGGTCTTCACGCGCGCCAGTTCCTCGCTCGTCGGGCCCTTTTCCAGCAGTTCGCCCACGATGCGGTCGATTTCGCGTTCCGCATCGAGCTGGTCGGCGCCGTTCTTGAGCGTGACCGTGATGCCGAAGGTGCCGCCCAGTTCACTGTCCTGCATGCCGGCCGACACGCCGGTGGCGATGCCCTTCTCGTACACCAGGCGCTTGTCCAGGCGCGCGCTCTTCGAGCCGGCCAGCACGTCGGCCAGCAGTTGCAGGCGCGCCACATCCGCATCCTTCCAGGCGGCGGCGTGCCAGCGGCGGTAGACCCGCACCTGCGGCACCTGGTCTTCCATCTCGTCGCGGATGTCGCGGTCGAGCACAGGGATCCAGGCTTCAAGGCGCGGCAGCGGCGGTCCCGGCGGCAGCGCGCCGAAGTACTTGTTCACCAGCTCGAGCGCGCGCTCGGGCGTGATGTCGCCGGCCAGCGACAGCACCGCGTTGTTCGGGCCGTAGTAGGTGCGGTACCACTCGCGGATGTCTTCCAGCGAAGCGGCGTTGAGGTCGTCCATGCTGCCGATCGTGGTCCACGAATACGGGTGCGAGTACGGGTACATCTTGGCCGCGAATTCGTAGCGCACCTTGCCGTAGGGCTGGTTGTCGCCTTGTCTCTTCTCGTTCTGCACCACGCCGCGCTCGCGCTCGAGCATGGCCTGCGAGATGTAATTGCCGAGGAAGCCCATGCGGTCCGATTCCAGGAACAGCGTGCGCTCCAGTGCCGAGGTCGGGACGTCCTCGAAGAAGTTGGTGCGGTCGGTGTTGGTGGTGCCGTTGCGGTTGTTGGCGCCGAGGTCGTCCATCGCCTCGCGGAAGCCGTGCGGGTAGTTCTCGGAACCGTTGAAGAAGAAGTGCTCGAACAGGTGGGCGAAGCCGGTCTTGCCGCGCTTCTCGTTGCGCGAGCCGACGTGGTACCAGACGTTTACGCTCACCACCGGCACGCTGTGGTCTTCATGCACCAGCAGGGTCAGGCCGTTCGGCAGCACAAACTTCTTGTAGGCGATGCTGTAGGCCTTGCGGTCGAAGCCCGAGGGCGCGGATTTGGAAGCGGTGGCGGTGGCGGTGGCGGTGGCATTGGCGGCGAGTGCCGGCGCGGAAGCAAGCGCGGCCAGGCCGAGCGCGAGCACGATCTGTTTTAATTTCATCAGCTTTATGTTCTCGTTATGAATAAAAGTTGTGGACCCGCGGCGTCACGGGGACCATCACGCAGCGCCGAGGTAGCCTTGGGCTTGCGCTAGCAGGTGGGGTTCCATGCGTGCGGCGATGCGCTGGATGTAGCTGGTGGCGGGTTGAACGCCGGCGGCACCGGCGCGGTGCAGCCAGGCATAGGCTTCGACCAGGTCCTTCTGCACGCCCTGGCCGCTGGCGTACATGACCCCGAGGTTGAACTGGGCGCGCGCATGGCCCTGGCGCGCGGCGCACAGGTACCAGAAGTGGGCGGCTTCGTAGTCGCGTTCGACGCCGTGGCCGCTGTCGTAGCGCAGGCCGAGCGCGAACTGGGCGAGGGCGTGGCCCTGGTCGGCCGCCTTGCGGTACCACTCGTAGGCCTGGCGCGGGTCGATGGTGCCGCTGTCGTCCTGGTCGAGCAGCTGGCCCAGCATGTACTGGGCCGGCGCGTAGTCCTGGTCGGCCGCCTTGCGGTACCAGTGCATGGCCTCGTCCTCGATGCGCAGGGCGAGGTCGAACTGGGCGCGCAGGTGGCCTTGGCTTGCGGCCTTGCGGTACCAGTCGAGCGCCTGCCCGGCATCCTGTTCGACGCCATGGCCGGCGTCGAGCAGCTGGCCGAGGTGGTACTGGGCGCCGGCGGAACCCTGCTCGGCGGCCTTGCGGTACCAGTGCGCGGCCAGTCCGTAATCCTGATCCACGCCCTGGCCGTGCTCGTAGCGCAGGCCGAGATTGTCCTGGGCGCCGGCATGGCCCTGCTCGGCCGCCTTGCGGAACCAGTGCAGCGCCAGGTCGGGATCGCGGGCTACCCCGTGGCCGCTGTCGTGGATGAGGGCCAGGTTGAACTGCGAGCTGGCATGGCCCTGCTCGCCGGCGCGGCCGTACCACAGGATCGCCTTTTCGCTGTCCTGCGGCAGGTCCTGTCCCTTGTCATAGCGCAGGCCGAGGTTGAACTGGGCCGGCGCATAGCCCTGCTCGGCCGCCTTGCGGAACCAGTGGATGGCCTGCTGCACGTCGCGGTCCACACCCTGGCCGCTGTCGTAGCGGAGCGCCAGGTTGAACTGCGCGCGCGCGTAGTTCTGGTCGGCGGCGCGGCGATACCATTCGATGGCGCGGCCGATGTCCTGGGCCACGCCCTTGCCGCCTTCGTACATCATGCCGAGGTTGTGCTGGGCGCCGGCGTCGCCCTGTTCGGCCGCCTGGCTGAACCAGTGCATGGCCTGCTGCACGTCGGCCGGCACGCCCTGGCCCTTGGCGTACAGCCAGCCCAGGTTGTACTGGGCCGCGGCATATCCCTGCTCGGCCGCCTGGGTGTACCAGTAGATCGCCTGCGCCAGGTCCTGGGCCACGCCCTGGCCCTTCTGGTACATCACGCCGAGGTTGTACTGGGCCTGTTCGAGGCCGGCGCTGGCCGCCATCCGGTACCAGGCCACCGCCAGCTCGTCGTTCTTCGGCACGCCGTGGCCGTTCACGTACATGAAGCCCAGGCTGTGCTGGGCACTGGCGACGCCGCGCTCGGCCAGCGCTTTTACGCGCAGGAACTCAGCGGTGTGATGAGCGACGGTATCAGGCATGGCAAGGCGGCTTCCTTACGCCTGGAACGCGAGCACGTTGCCCGCGCCGGCCGGCAGGCCCTGGCCGCGCAGCACGTCGACGAAGCGGCCCAGCGGCATCGGCCGGTGATACAGGTAGCCCTGCATCGTCATGCAGCCGTTGGCGCGCAGGTAGCGTGCCTGCGGCTCGGTCTCGACCCCTTCCGCGATCAGGTTCAGGCCCAGGCCGCGCGCGATCGAGATGATCGCCAGCACCACCGGATAGTGGCCGTACTCGTCGTGGATCTCCTTGACGAAGGACTGGTCGATCTTGATCGTGTGGACCGGGAAGCGGTGCAGGTAGGCCAGCGAGGAATAGCCGGTACCGAAGTCGTCGATCGCCACCGAGACGCCGAGCTGGCCCAGCTTGTTGAGCTGCTCGATCGCATGCTGCGGGTTGCGGATGCAGATGTTCTCGGTGATCTCGACTTCGATCTGGCTCGGCGCGATCCCGTAGCGCAGCAGGGCGCCGCGCATCTTCTCGAAGAAGTCGCCGCGGTCCAGGTATTGCGGGGACAGGTTCAGCGACAGCCGCACCTGGTTGGCGCAGATGCCCTTCCACTGCAGCATGTCGCGGCACAGTGCGCCGATCATCCAGTCCGAGATAGGGATCATCAGGCCGTTCTCTTCGGCGAAGGGCAGGAACTCGCCCGGCGTGACGATGCCGCGGGTCGGGTGGTTCCAGCGCATCAGCGCCTCGGCGCCGACGATGCGGCCGCTGGCGGCGTCGATCTGCGGCTGGTAGTACATCTCCAGCTCATCGTTCTCCAGCGCACGCCGCAGGCTCTGGCCGAGCGCGATCTTCTGGTGCGAGATGTCCTGCATCGAGGCGTCGTAGAAGGCGTGGCCGTTCTTGCCCTGCCCCTTGACCTGGTACATGGCGATGTCGGCGTGGCGCAGCAGCTCGTCGATCGACTCGCCGTGGCCCGGATAGATCGCGATGCCAATCGAGGCCGAGATGTGGACCTGGTGGCCGTCCAGGTCGAACGGCAGCTGCAGGCACTCGAGGAATTTGTCGGCGACGCTGCGCGCGTCGTCGCGGTCGCGCAGCTCGGGCAGCACGATGGTGAATTCGTCGCCGCCCTGGCGCGCCAGGGTGTCGCCCTTGCGCAGGCAATCCTTCAGGCGCACCGCAACCTGCTGCAGCAGCTCGTCGCCCTTCACGTGGCCGAGGGTGTCGTTGACCAGCTTGAAGCGGTCGAGGTCGATGAACATCACCGCGAGCTCGGTCTGCTTGCGCTTCGCCTGGATGACGGCCAGGCCAAGCCGGTCCTTGAACAGGATGCGGTTCGGCAGGTCGGTCAGGATGTCGTGGTAGGCCTGGTAGGAGATGACTTCTTCCGCGCGCTTGCGGTCGGTGATGTCGCGCGCCACGCCGTAGGTGCCGAAGAATTCCAGCTTCTTCACTTCCTGGTCGGGCACGTGCATGCCGATCGCGTTCAGCGAGATCGTCATCAGGGTGTTGTTGAAGGTGCGTTCCTGGTTCGAGCCGGCATGGCACTTCAGGCGCAGCTCGACGTTGCGCGAAGCGCGTTCGTCGACGCGGCGCTCGTTGAAGGCGTAGCGGGCGCGCTCCAGGTCTTCTTCGTGCACCAGGATCGAGTAGTGCTGGCCGATCAGCTCTTCGCGGCGGTAGCCGAGCAGCTGGTAGGCGCGGTCGTTCACGAACGTGAATTTTCCCTCGTGGTTCAGGGTATAGATGATGTCCGGCGAGGAGTCCACCAGGTAGCGGTACATCTTCTCCGAGTTTTCCAGCTGGGTCGCGATGCGGCTGTTGGTTTCCTCGAGGCGGCGCGCCTTGAGCGCGTTGGCCACGGTCGTCAGGAGCTCTTCGCGGCTGTAGGGCTTGCGCAGGTAGTCGTAGGCGCCGCGTTTCAGGGCGCCGATCGCGGCCTCGATGCCGACCTCGCCACTCATCACGATGACGTCGGCGTCGATGCCCTTCGCGTTGATGAAGTCCATGATCTCGTGGCCGCCGATGTCGGGCAGGCGCAGGTCGAGCAGGACCAGGTCGAAGCGCAGTTTCCCTAGGTGGGCCAGGGCTTCGCTGCCGGTGGCGGCGGTGACCAGCTGGTAGCCGCGGCCCTGCAGCAGTTCGTACAGCGAGGACAGCAGGCGGGGTTCGTCGTCGACCAGCAGCAGGCGCGGCTGCTCCATCGTGGACGGGAATGCGGCTTGCGGGGCAAGCGCGTCATGGGGTGCGGTTGACGGGGCGCTGTCGGAGATGGGATTCATTGTTACCTTATACTGATCCGAGCGCGCGCATCGGCGTTCCAGCCGGGGCGCTTGCGCCGGCATGCGCCGGCAGCAGAATTTCGAAACTGGTGCCGGTCTTGCCGCTGCGGCAGGCGATATGCCCGTTCAGCTTCTTGACCAGGCTGTGCACGATCGACAGGCCGAGCCCATGGTGCGGGCCTTCCTTCGTGCTCTTCACGGCGGAGAACAGATTGGCCAGCACCTCGCGCGACAGGCCCGGGCCGGTGTCGGAGACGACCAGCTCCAGGTACAGCCTGCGCTCGCGGTTGACGTGGCCGCGGTTGGCGATCTCGATGCGGCCGCCGGTGGCGGACAGCGCCTCGATCGCATTCTTGATCAGGTTGACCAGGATCTGCTTGAGGATGTCGGGATCGCCCTCGACGCGCGCCGCTTCGCTGGACATGCTGACCACGATCTCGACGTTGGGCGGCACGAAGTCGGTGGCGCGGAACAGGCGCAGCACGTCCTCCACCACCTTGGCCACGTTTGCGCTGACGCCGCCGTCCAAGGAGGAGGAAACTGCGGGCTGCACCTCGGTCAGGCTGTTGACCAGCTGGCCGACGCGGTCGATCTCCTCGTTCAGGATCGACAGCTCGCCGGCCACCGGCTCCTGGCGTTCCAGCTTACTGTCGAGGACCGACAGATAATTCTTGATGATCGACAGCGGGTTATTCACTTCGTGCACCACGCGGCGCGACGCTTCCCTGTACTCCTCGGCCACATGGGCCAGCTGTCGGCGCGCATGGCCGCGCTCAAGCATCGCGTTCTCCAGCGCGGTCGCGGCCTGGGCGCCGAAGGACTGCATGAAGCGCTCGCGCTTCTGGCAGGCCGGCACCTGCCAGCTGGCGATGCCGCCGATCAGGACGCCGATGCAGCGCGCCCCGCTCACCAGCGGCACGCAGACCAGGGATTCGGTGCCGAGCATGCGCAGCAGCTGTTCCTCGGGCAGGCCGAGCGGCGCGCCGTCGCGGCGCACGAAGGCCAGGCGGCGTTCCAGCGCGGCCTTGGCCACCGCCCCGCCCTTCGACAGCGGGATCGAGAATTCCGAGATGCGCTGCTGGTTGGCGGTGGGCGCGCCCACCAGCGCGTGGCCGGTCGGGTTCTCCAGCATCACGGCGGCGTTCTCGAAGTCGAACAGCACGCGCGCCGAACGCGCCACCGATTCCAGCAGCCCGCTCTCGCCGCCCTTGCCCTGCTGGCGCGCGAAGGCCTGGCCGATCTCCGAGACCAGCACCAGGTTGCGCATCTCCTCGGTCAGGCGCTGCTGCACAGGATCGACGGGCGGCGGCGGCGCGAAGGCCGGCAGGGCGGGAATGTCGTCGGCGCCGGCCAGGTCGATACCGAGATGGACCGCGGCGCGCTCGACCTGGCGCGCGGCCTGGGCCAGCAGCTCATCGGCGGCTTCCGGTTCGAGGTCGCACAGCTTGGCCGCCTCGACCACCAGGTTCGGGTCGTCGGCATGGGCGGACAGCAGGTGGGCGGCGCGCACGATGCGGATCAGGGGATGGGCGCCCTCCAGGCGCTCGCCCGGCTCGTGGTGGTAGAGCACCGAGTCGGCCAGGAAGGAGTCGAGCTGCCAGCGTTCGATCAGCCAGGCGCCGGCTTCGGCGTGGGTGATCTGGAGCGTGCGCTGCTCGACCGCGCACAGGTCTTCGTCGTCGCGCGCGGTGAAGTTGTAGCCGTATTCCTTCGGGGCGGTGGCCAGCAGGGCCAGGCGGCCGACGTTGTGCAGCAGCCCGGCCAGGTAGGCTTCCTCGGGCTGGGAATAATTCAGGTGGCGGGCCAGGTCGCGCGCCAGCACGGCGGCGGTGAGCGAGTTCTTCCAGAATGCGCGCAAGTCGGTCGCGCCGGAATTCGGGAAGCTGTTGAAGGTCTGGAATACCGAGTCGCTGATCACCAGGGTCTTGATCATGTCGGTGCCCAGCGCCACCATGGCCTGCTCGAGGTTGGGCAGGCGGCCGCCGCGATGATAGGCCGAGCTGTTGGCGACGCTCAGGATTTTGCCCGTCATGCCGGCGTCCTTGGCCACCAGCGCAGCCAGTTCCGGCATGCCGAGATCGTCCGCCTGCAGGTGGGCCAGCAGCTTGATGAGTATCTGCGGCATGGCCGGCAGCCGCGCGATCAGCAGGCGATTGCGGATATCCTGGTCTGGTAGGTAGTTGGTCTCAAGCACGGCCGCCACTGCTGTTCTGGATGGTTGGTGGCGGCCCTCCCCGGCTCAAGCTGCCACGATAATTCTTCTTGTAATCCCCGGAATAAAACTGGTTTTTTGGCATTGTTCCGGATGTAAAAAACTTATCTTAGCATATATACATTTCTGACCGGGAACAACATTTTCCGGTAAAAGTGATGTGTTTTAGAGTCAGAACTCAGCTGCACGTCTTGACGCGCCTCATATTCCCGTAGGGTGGGCAGGTAAATCAGTCCCCCGGACTGATTTACTCAGTCCCCGGACTGATTTCCCCCCTACGCCAGGGCTTGCTTGCGCCGATAGTGGCGCGACACCATCCAGCAAGCCAGCGACGCCAGCGCAAACGCAGCCTGGCCGAGCGCCATCGCCAGCACCGAGTAGGTCAGCGCCGGCGCGATGATGCCCGCCACGATCGCGCCCATCAGCGTGGTAACGAAGGATTGGCAGGACGCCACCGTGCCGCGGATGTGCGGGAACAGGTCGAGCGTCAGCAGGGTCGCGCTGGGGTTGATGATCGAGCTGCCGAAGTTATAGAAGAACATCGGCAGCACGGTCCACGGCAAGGCCGGCGGCAGGAAGGAGTGGTATAGCACGCTGCCGGTCACCGCGGCCAGCATCAAGGCATAGCCGATGCCGATCTGGCGCCCGTAATGCATCTTGCCGGCCAGGCGGTTGGCGGCCAGGGCACCCAGGAAGATGCCGGCCACCGCCGGCACGAACAGCCAGGCGAAGTCCGAGGGTCCCAGGTGCAGGTGCACCGGCAACAGCACCGGTGCGCCGGCGATGAACAGGAACATGCCGCCGAAGTTGAAGGCGACCACCGCCGACTTCATCTGGAACAGCACGGAGCTGAAGATGTCCCAGTAGCTGCGCGCCAGGAAGCGCGGATTGAAGGGCTGGCGGCGCTCTTTCGGCATGGTCTCCGGCAGGTGCTGCCAGCAGACCCACCACAGCCCCACGCTGAACACCAGCAGGCCGAGGAAGATCGCGCGCCAGTCCAGCAGGGTCACGATCCAGCCGCCCAGCACCGGCGCCACCGCCGGCGCGATCGAGAAGATCATCGTCACCATCGACAGCAGGCGCGCGGCCGGCGCGCCCGAGTACAGGTCGCGGATGATCGCCCGCCCCACCACCACCCCGGCCCCGGCCGAGATGCCCTGCATGATGCGGAAGATCCACAGGTAGTGCACCGAATGCGCCGAGGCGCAGCCGAGGGTGCCGACCGCGAACACGATCAGGCCAACCAGCACCACGTTGCGGCGCCCGAAGGCGTCCGCCAGCGCGCCATGCCACAGCGACATGACGGCGAAGGACAACATGTAGGCCGTCAGGGTCTGCTGGACTTCCAGCGGGGTCGCATGCAGGGTCTCCTGGATGCGCGGAAAGGCCGGCAGGTAGGCATCGACCGAGAACGGCCCCAGCATCGACAGCGCGGCCAGCAGCGAAGCCAGGCCGCCGGCCGACAGCATGGTGACCTTGTGCGGTTCCGGCAGCGGGACCGGAATGACTGGGTCCCTGGGCAGGTTGTCTGGTTCGGGTTCGGGCAGCATCGATTACTCTTGTTGCGGGCGGGCCGCGTCCGGCTTCGCGGCATCGCGGCGGTTGAAGCCGGCGACCATGTCGAAGCGGAACAGGCGGCATTCGAGCGCGCCGTTGAAGAACGGGGTCTTGCGCGATTCCTTCAGGCGCAGCATCTTCGGCAGCGAAAGGTCGGCGGTGAACAGGTAGACGGTCCAGCCGGCGAAGCGCTGCTTGAGCGTGCCGGACAGGGTCTGGTAGAAGCCGACGGCCATCTCGTCCTGCGGGATGGTGGAGTCGCCGCGCACGCCGATACGCTCGCCGTAGGGCGGGTTGGTCAGCAGGATGCCCGGCTGGCTGGTGGGCGGCTGCACCTGCTGCGCCTCGATCTGCTTGAGCGGCACCTCGAACAGGACGCCGGCCACGCGCAGGTTATGGCGGGTCATCGCCACCATGTCGCCGGAGATGTCGGAACCGAAGATGGTGGGAGTGTCCGGCAGCGGGTTCGGCTTGATCGCCGTTTTCATCTCCTGCCAGGCCTTGCTGTCGAAGTTACGGAATTTTTCGAAGGCGAAGCGGCGGCGCGCGCCTGGCGGAATACCCTGCACCATCTGGGCCGCCTCGATCAGGATCGTGCCCGAGCCGCACATCGGATCGAACAGCGGCACGCCCGGCTTCCAGCCGGCCACGCGCAGCAGGCCGGCTGCCAGGTTCTCGCGCAGCGGCGCGTCGCCGGTTTCTTCACGCCAGCCGCGCTTGAACAGCGCCTCGCCCGAGGTGTCGAGGTAGACCGTGAAGTTGTGCTTGTCGAGGAAGCCGAGGATGCGCATGTCCGGCTCGCGCGTGTTGACCGAGGGGCGCTTGCCGAACTGGTCGCGGAAGCGGTCGCAGACGGCGTCCTTGATCTTCAGCGTGGTGAACTCCAGGCTCTTCAGCGGCGATTTGACGGCCGTGATGTCGACCCGGATCGTGTGATCGACGCCGAACCAGTCTTCCCAGGGCTGCTCGAGCACCAGGTCGTAGATGTCGTTCTCGTTGGTGTAGGTCTTGTTCGCCATGCGCATCAGCACGCGCGAAGCGATGCGCGAATGCAGGTTGATGCGATAGGCATCCTGCATGCTGCCCGAGGCGTGCACGCCGCCCGGCACCTGCTGGTGGACCTTCAGCGTGGGGCTGTTGGTGTTCTGCGCGATTTCAGCGAGTTCTTCGGCGAGTGCCGCTTCCATGCCGCGCGGGCATGGGCAAAAGTAGGAGGCCATCAGGTGTACCCTTTATCCGTTGTGGTGGGGGACCTCGCAAACCTGCTGCGCGTTGCAGCTTCGGCCTGCGATGCTCGCCGTACCGTAAGTACGGCTGCGCTTCTCGGCCAAATCTGCTGCCGCTCGCGACGGTTTGCGAGGCCCCTGTTAAGTTGATTATTAAATAAAAAACGCCAACGGCCGGGACCAACCCGGCCGCTGTACATCACAGGCCGTAGCCTGCTCAATCCATTAACCCTGCAGCAGCCGCTCGACAAAATCGAGCCGGTCCTGGCCCCAGAAGCCCTGGCCGTCGACGACATACCAGGGCGCGCCGAACACGCCGGCATCCAGCGCTTCTTTCGTGAATCCTTCGTACTTCTGCCGGACTTCCGGCGTACCCGATGCCGCCAGCAGGGCTGCGCCGTCGAAACCGGCGTCGCCGGCGAGCTGCTCGAGCGTGGCCTGGTCCGCGATATTCCTTTCCTCGGCCCACACCGCGCGCGTGATGGCGGTGGCCAGTTCGAGGGCCTGGTCGGCTCCGCCCTGTTCGCGGGCGGCGATCAGCAGCAGCGATGCCGGCGTCTGGTCGACCGGGAAGAACTTCGGATGCAGGTTCATCGGCAGGCCGAGATGCTTCGACCAGCGTTCGAGTTCCTGCAGGCGGTAAGCCTGGCGCTGCGGCGCGCGCTTGGCCAGCGGCAGGCCGCCGCTTTCGGCGAACACCGCGCCGATGTCGAAGGGTTTGGGTTCGATCATCGCGCCGTACTGGGCGGCCAGCTTGAGCAGGCGTTCATGCCCGAGGTAGACGTAGGGCGACTGCGGTGCGAAGAAATACTGGATGGTTTTGCTCATCGGATGCCTTCAAAAAGGTTTGACGACGACCAGGATGACGATCGCAATCAGCAGCAGCACAGGGACTTCGTTAAACACGCGGAACCATTTATGGCTGCGCGTATTCGCCCCGCGTTCGAACTTCTTCAGCAGCGATCCACAGGCGTGATGGTAGCCGATCACGAGGATGACCAGCGCCAGCTTTGCATGCAGCCATCCGCCGCGGATGCCGAAGCCCAGCCATAGCCAAAGTCCCAGCACCAGGGCCGGGATCATCAGCATCGTGGTGAAGCGGTAGAGGCGGCGTCCCATGCCCAGCAGGCGCTCGATCGTGGCGGGATTGGTTTCCTGCGCCAGGTTCACGAAGATGCGAGGCAGGTAGAACAGGCCGGCGAACCAGGAGGCGATGAAGACGATGTGGAAGGCTTTGATCCAGAGGTACATTTTTTTCCTAAATGGGTCCCCGCCTCCGCGGGGACGACGGAGAAATTATTGGCGGATCTCGCCGTGGCCGAACACCACGTACTTCAGCGAAGTCAGCCCCTCCAGCCCCACCGGCCCGCGCGCATGCAGCTTGTCGTTCGAGATGCCGATCTCGGCGCCCAGGCCGTACTCGAAACCGTCGGCGAAGCGCGTCGAGGCGTTTACCATCACCGAGGCCGAATCGACTTCGCGCAGGAAGCGCATGGCGTCGGTGTAATCCTCGGTGACGATGGCGTCGGTATGCTTCGACGACCAGGTGTTGATGTGTTCCATCGCTTCGTCGATGCCTTCGACGATCTTCACCGCCAGGATCGGCGCCAGGTATTCAGTGCTCCAGTCTTCCTCGGTTGCCGGCGCCAGGTGCGGATAGCCCTGCAGGATCGCCAGCGCTTCCGGATCGGCGCGCAGTTCGACTTCCTTGGTCGCGTACAGCTCGGCCAGCTGCGGCAGGATCGTCGGCGCGATGGCGCGCGCCACCAGCAGGGTTTCCATCGTGTTGCAGGTGCCGTAGCGGTGGGTCTTGGCGTTCATCGCGATCGGCAGCGCCTTGGCGATATCGGCCTTGGCGTCGATGTAGACGTGGCAGATGCCGTCCAGGTGCTTGATCATCGGGACCGTCGCTTCCTGCATCAGGCGCGCGATCAGGCCCTTGCCGCCGCGCGGCACGATCACGTCCACGTATTCCGGCATGGTGATAAGAAAGCCGACGGCGGCGCGGTCGGTGGTCTCGACCACCTGCACGCCCTGTTCCGGCAGACCGGCGCCGCGCAGCCCTTCCGCCACCAGCTCGGCCAGGGCGCGGTTGCAATGGATGGCTTCCGAACCGCCGCGCAGGATGGCGGCATTGCCGCTCTTGATGCACAGCCCGGCCGCGTCCACCGTCACGTTCGGGCGCGCTTCGTAGATGATGCCGATGACGCCCAGCGGCACGCGCATCTGGCCGACCTGGATGCCGCTTGGGCGGAACTTCATGTTCGAGATTTCGCCGATCGGATCCGGCAGCGCGACGATCTGGCGCAGGCCGTCGACCATGGTGGCGATCGCCTTGTCGGACAGCGCCAGGCGGTCCAGCAGGGCCGGCGCCAGGCCGGCGGCGCGGGCGGCATCGAGGTCGCGCGCATTGGCGTCGCGCAGGCAGGCGGCGTCGCGCTCGATGGCGTCGGCGATCAGGAGCAGCGCCTTGTTGCGGGCGGCACTGTCGGCGCGCGCCATCGCGCGCGAGGCCGCGCGCGCCTGGCGGCCGATGGTTTGCATGTATTCGTTGATGTCCATTTGCGTCGTCCGTATATAGGGTGGGCACCCATGCCCACCCTACGTCATGAGGCTACTCTCAATGCCAGCTGCAGCATCGCATCCCAGGCATCGCCCGCGAACTGCTTCGCACGCAGACCCTTGACCATGCGGTCGACCTGAGCCGCCTCCTGCATGGCCGCTTCCAGGGTCGGCAGCGAGATGCGGCGCAGCGCCGGTTCCATCATGCGCTCGCGCGGGCCCCAGATCCGGTATTCCTTCAGCAGCGCGCCCAGCGGGCGTCCCTGCGCCATCCCTGCCTTCAATTTTAGCAGCGTGCGGATTTCCTCCGACACCGCCCACAGCACCAACGGCAGCGCCTCGCCCTCGCCTTTCAGGCCTTCCAGCATGCGCACCAGGCGCGCCGGATCGCCGGCCAGCATCGCTTCGGACAGCTTGAACACGTCGTAGCGCGCCACGTTCAGCACGGCGTCCTGGACTTGCTCGAAACTCAGCTTGCCGGGCTCGTACAGCAGTCCCAGCTTCTGGATTTCCTGGTGCGCCGCCAGCAGGTTGCCCTCGACGCGATCGGCGATGAAGTCCAGGCTCTGGCGGTCTGCGCTCTGCTGCTGCGCCGAGAGACGCATGCCGATCCAGGCCGGCAATGCGGGCCGTTCCACGTTCGGGATCTCGACGTAGACCGCGGCCTGCTGCAGGTTCGCCACCCAGGCCGCCTTCGCCGTCTGCCAGTCCAGCTTGGGCAGGGTGATCAGGGTCAGGTTGTCCGGGTTCAGGTCTTTCGCGTAGTTCTGCAGGGCCGCGCTGCCGTCCTTGCCGGGCTTGCCGCCGGGGATGCGCAGCTCGATCAGCTTCTTGTCGCCGAACAGCGACATCGCCTGGTTGGCGGCCAGCAGCTCGCCCCACTTGAAGTTGCGCTCGACCGTGAGCACGTCGCGCTCGGAATAGCCTTGCGCACGCGCGGCGCGGCGGATCTTGTCCGCCGCTTCCAGCGCCAGCAGGTGCTCGTCGCTGGTGATCACGTACAGGGGCGCCAGCCCCTTGGCGAGCTGCCCGTCGAGCGCCTCAGGCCGCAACTGCATAGTCTCTCTTCCTTACTTGGCCGGCGCTGGCCGGAGCGCGGCCAGGCGGCGCATGATCTGCTGCACCAGGTCGGCCTGCATGTCGCGGTACAGCAGCGCTTCCTCGGATTCCTTGGCCAGCACCTGGGTCTCGTCGAAGGCCATGTTCCGGCGCAGCGTGATCTCGGTGGCCGGCAGCAGCTCGACGCCCTTGCTGTCGCGGACCGCGAAGGTCAGCGTATAGGTCAGCAGGTATTCGCGCACCCGGCCCAGGCTGTTCAGCGACAGGATCGACTTGCCGCGGTTCTCGCTCAGCACCACGAACTGCGCTTCCGCCTGGTCCGGCTTGTCGGCGATCTCGACGTCGCCCGCGCGCAGGTTGCGCTTGAGCTCAGTCCCGAGCGGCGAGGTGTCCGGGAAGGTCAGGAACAGGCTGTGGAAGGGCATCGTGTAGCTGCCGTTCGAGCCGCGCAACTGGAAGCCGCAGGCCGCCAGCGACGCTGCTACTACCAGCGCCGCGACGGAACGCACCACTACTTTCTTATAGGAGGCCGGCATCGATTACACCACGATGTTGATCAACTTGCCGGGGACGACGATGACCTTCTTCGGCGTACCTTCGACGAATTTCTGGGCCGCTTCCGAGGCCAGTGCCGCGGCTTCGATGGCGGCCTTGTCGGCGCCCTTCGGCACCTTGACGGAACCGCGCAGCTTGCCGTTCACCTGGATCATCAGCTCGATCTCGGACTGCTCCAGCGCGGCAGGGTCGACTTCCGGCCACTGCACGTTCAGGATGTCGCCGTACACGCCGGCGTAGCCCAGTTCCTGCCACAGCGCGTGGGTGATGTGCGGCGCCACCGGGTTCAGCATGCGCAGGAAGATCGACAGGCCTTCGGTAATGACGGCGTCGCTCGCCGTACCCTCGGCCAGCTTGGCCGACTCCAGGGTATTCAGCATCTTCATGCAGGCCGAGACGACCGTGTTGTACTGGATGCGCTTGAAGTCGTAATCGGCCTGCTGCAGGATCTTGTGCACTTCGCGGCGCAGTGTTTTCTGGTCGTCGTCCAGGGTGCCTTGCTGCTGGCCGGCCGGCGCCGCGCTTAGTGCTGCCGATACGCGCTCACGCTGCGCATGGGCGAAGGCCCAGACGCGGCGCAGGAAGCGGCTCGCGCCTTCCACGCCCGACTCCGACCACTCCAGGGTCTGCTCCGGCGGCGCCGCGAACATGGTGAACAGGCGGGCGGTGTCGGCACCGTACTGCTCGATCTGGGCTTGCGGGTCGATGCCGTTGTTCTTCGACTTCGACATCTTCTCGGTGCCGCCGATGATGACCGGTGCGCCGTCCAGCTTCGATGCCGCCGCCTGCGGGCGGCCGCGGTCGTCGAGTACGAGGTCGACGTCGGCCGGGTTGAACCAGGTCTTCTTGCCGGATTCGTCTTCGCGGTAGTAGGTCTCGTTCAGCACCATGCCTTGCGTGAGCAGGTTGACGAAGGGCTCGTCGAACTTCACCAGGCCGAAGTCGCGCATCACCTTGGTCCAGAAGCGCGCGTACAGCAGGTGCAGCACGGCGTGCTCGATGCCGCCGATGTACTGGTCCATCGGCATCCAGTAATCGTTGCGGGCCGGGTCGACCATCTGGTCGTTCGAACCCGGCGAGGTATAGCGCATGTAGTACCAGCACGAGTCGACGAAGGTGTCCATGGTGTCGGTCTCGCGGCGGGCGGGCGCGCCGCAGCACGGGCAGTCGACCTTCAGGAAGGCTTCGTGCTTCTTGAGCGGGTTGCCGGTGCCGTCCGGGACGCAGTCTTCCGGCAGCACGACCGGCAGGTCCTTTTCCGGAACCGGCACCGTGCCGCACTTCTCGCAGTGGATCATCGGGATCGGCGTGCCCCAGTAGCGCTGGCGCGAGATGCCCCAGTCGCGCAGGCGGAAGGTGACCTTCTTGTCGCCCAGGTCCTTCTCGGCCAGGTCGCCGGCCACGGCGTTCACGGCGGCGGTGTAATCGAGGCCGTCGTACTTGCCGGAGTCGATCAGCACGCCCTTCTCTTTATCGCCGTACCACTCCTGCCAGCCGTCCAGCGAGAAGGTCTCGCCTTCCACCGCGACGACCTGCTTGATCGGCAGCTCGTATTTTTTGGCGAACGCGAAGTCGCGCTCGTCGTGCGCCGGCACGCCCATCACGGCGCCGTCGCCGTAGGTCATCAGCACATAGTTGCCGACCCAGACCGGCACCTGCTCGCCGGTGATCGGGTGCATGACGGACAGGCCGGTTGGCATGCCCTTCTTTTCCATCGTCGCCATGTCGGCTTCGATCACGGAACCCTGCTTGCACTCGGCGATGAAGGCCTGCAGCTCCGGCTTGTCCCTGGCCGCCTGGGTGGCCAGCGGGTGCTCGGCGGCGACCGCGCAGAAGGTCACGCCCATGATGGTGTCGGCGCGGGTGGTGAAGACGTAGAGCTTGCCTTCGTTGATCAGCTCACCCTGCTCGTCCATGATCACGTGCGGGAAGGCGAAACGCACGCCGGTCGACTTGCCGATCCAGTTGGCCTGCATGATGCGCACGCGCTCCGGCCAGCCCGGCAGTTTATTGTCGACGTAGTCCAGCAGCTCCTCGGCGTAGTCCGTGATGCGCACGTAGTACATCGGGATCTCGCGCTTTTCGACCAGCGCGCCCGAACGCCAGCCGCGGCCGTCGACGACCTGCTCGTTGGCCAGCACGGTCTGGTCGACCGGGTCCCAGTTCACGGTGCCGGTCTTCTGGTAGATGATGCCCTTCTCGAGCATCTTCAGGAACATCCACTGGTTCCACTTGTAGTAGTCCGGCTTGCAGGCGGTCATTTCGCGCGACCAGTCGATGGCCAGGCCCATCGACTCCATCTGGCCGCGCATGTGGGCGATGTTCGAATAAGTCCATTCGGCCGGCGGCACGTTGTTCGCCATTGCCGCGTTCTCGGCCGGCATGCCGAAGGCGTCCCAGCCCATCGGCATCAGCACGTTGTAGCCGTTCATCCGCAGGTAGCGGTACATCACGTCGTTGATCGTATAGTTGCGCACGTGACCCATGTGCAGCTTACCGGACGGGTAAGGCAGCATCGAGCAGGCGTAATACTTGCCTTTTGGGAAACGCGGGTCATTTTCGACCGCTTTATAGGCGTCGATCGACTTCCAGTAGGCCTGGGCGGCCTGTTCGACTTCGGCTGGACTATATTTATCTTGCATGATGTTCTGCGGACTAATGGAGGTGAGCAGAACATTATACTGGTTGATTCACCTAGCGGGCTCGGAGAGCCCGCCCTACCGCAGCTCGAGCTCCAGGGCCGGCTTTTCGCCGTAGTCCTCGTAGCGCTCGTTGATGCCGATGATGCAGAAGGCCATTTCCTCCAGCACGTCCTCGGCACGTTCGCGCATGGCGTCGGAATGCAGCACGACGATGTGCAGGGTCTCGTCCGGACCGAGGCGGATGCTGCTCATGCCGTCCTCGTCGCGCAGGTAGCTGAGGCAGTCGACCCAGGAATCCATGGTGTGCGGATAGGAGTCCGGGAAGCCGAAGGCGCGCTGGCTCTCGGCGTGGAAGCTTTCGGTGTCGACGATTGCGGCGCCGTTCAGTTCGACGGTGGCCATAGGGATTCTCCGATTCATCGTCGTTCCCGTGGAGGCGGGAATGACGGTATTTATACGTTCGCGGGATAAAAAACGCCCGCCGTCCCGGCCAGTATGCCAGCAGATCGCTGACAAAGCCGTCCAGTTCGGCGGGCGTGCAGATAACGCGGGCTCAGGTGGTTTTCAGGCCCAGCACATCCTGCATGTCGTACAGACCGGTCGGCTTGTCGGCCAGGAAGCGTGCGGCGCGCAGGGCGCCCTGGGCGTAGCTGACGCGGCTGCTCGATTTGTGGCTGATCTCGATGCGCTCGCCGATGCCGGCGAACAGCACGGTGTGGTCGCCGACGATGTCGCCGCCGCGCACGGTGGCGAAGCCGATGGTCGAGGGGTCGCGTTCGCCGGTCACGCCTTCGCGGCCGTAGACGGCGCACTGTTGCAGGTCGCGGCCGAGGGCGTCGGCGATGACCTCGCCCATCTTCAGCGCGGTGCCGGACGGGGCGTCGACCTTGTGGCGGTGGTGGGCTTCGATGATCTCGATGTCATAGCCCTGCGAGAAGTTCTTCGCCGCCATTTCCAGCAGCTTCAGGGTGACGTTCACGCCGATGCTCATGTTCGGCGCGAACACGATCGCGGTCTTTTCGGCGGCGGCGCGGATCGCGGCCTTGCCGGCTTCATCGAAGCCGGTGGTGCCGATGATCAGCTTGATGCCGTGGGCGGCGCAGTATTCCAGGTGCTCCAGCGTGCCTTCCGGGCGAGTGAAGTCGATCAGGTACTGGGCGCCGGCCAGGCCTTGCTCCAGGCTTGATCGGATCGTCACGCCGGTCAGCTGGCCCGAAAAGGCGCCCGCATCCGAACCGATGAAGGGACTGCCTGCGCGATCGAGTGCACCGGCCAGGGTGGCGTCGTCGGCTGCCGCGATGGTCTCGATCAGCATGCGGCCCATGCGGCCGCTGGCGCCGGCGACGGCAATATTCAATTGCGTCATGACTCTTACTCCCCGCCGCGCTTGGCCGCGTCTTCGCGCTTGCGCTTCAGTTCGTCCAGCGATTCCTGTTCGGTCTTGGTCTCGTACTTCGAGATGCCGATCAGGCGCGAGATGTATTCACGCTCGCTCGGCAGGTTGCCGCCGTCGATCTTGGCCAGCAGGTTGTCCTTGAAGTAGACAGTGACGCGGCTGGTGGTCAGCTCGCCGTTGCCGCGCGCGAGGTAGAAGGGATAGTCCCAGCGGTCGGCGTGGAAGGCGTCCGTCAGCAACGGGGTGCCGAGGATGAACTTGACCTGGTCGCGGGTCTGCCCGACCTTCAGCTGGGTCAGCATTTCCTGGGACACGAAGTTACCCTGCTGGATGTCCGGACGATACGGCGAGAACACCCACAGGAATTTCTGCAGCTTGGTGACGGTGGTCGTCTGCGCGCCCGAATTCGCGATTGCCGCGGACTTGTCGGCATCGGCGGCGACCGCGGCCGGGGCGGTGCTCACCGGCGCTGCCGGCTTGGTCTGGTTACGCCAGGATGCGCAGCCGGAGACCGTCAGCGCCGTGACGGCAAGGCCGGCCACGAGCGCGGCCCGGGCGTGGGAACGATGGAAAACGGCATTCATGACGCGCATATCTAACCTTAAAAACGATTGAGCGAGATTCTAGAAACGCTATATCATAAAGCACTACGCCTATCTCGGCCCATCTAAGAGTAACAAAACATGAGCAACAACCCAACCGACCTGAAGGCCAGCGGCCTCAAAGCGACACTGCCGCGGCTCAAAATCCTGGAGATCTTCCAGAACAGCACGGTACGGCACCTGACGGCGGAAGACGTATACAAGACCCTGCTGAACGAGAACATGGACGTCGGCCTGGCGACGGTGTACCGCGTGCTGACCCAGTTCGAACAGGCCGGTCTCCTGAACCGCAATCACTTTGAAACCGGCAAAGCCATCTATGAGCTGAACGCCGGTTCGCACCACGACCACCTGGTCTGCCTCGACTGCGGCCACGTCGAGGAGTTCTACGACGAAGAGATCGAAAGCCGCCAGCAGAAGATCGCCCTCGAGCGCGGTTTCAAGATCGCCGAACACGCCCTCGCCATCTACGGCAACTGCCAGAAGACGGATTGCCCGCACCGGCACCGTTAAGAACCTATCCCAGTAGGCCGGAGTCGCTCCTGACGCGCCTACTGGATAGGTTCTAAGCTGCGCGTCTCCTACAGCTTGTCCTGCGCCGCGCGCCGGCTGGCCGCGGCGATGACCTTGTTCACCGCCGCGATCACCAGTTCCGGCTCTTCCTTCTGAATGTTGTGCCCGCTTTTCAGGGTCAGCACCTGGGAGCCTTCGCTGAACTGGCGCAGGAAATCGGCGTGCAGGTCGCGCTTCAGGGCGACCGCCTCCACGCTCTGCAGGAAGAATTCCGGCTTGTCGAACTGCTGCACCGAGGTCAGGACGACCACCGGCACGTCCGGCAGCTTGCCGTCCAGCGGCGGCGGCAGCGCCCCCTGGTCGAGGACCGGCTTCAGCGCGTCGTACTCCGCCCTGAACCTGGCCGGCACGAGGGCGTCGAACTGCCGGTCGTCGTCCGCCGCGCGCCTTGCATCGAGCCTGCGCAGGCCCGGATTGAAGCGTTCGTCGGCCGGGTCGACCAGCACCAGGCCGGCCACCTGGCCGGGATGACGCAGCGCGAAGGCGCGCGCCAGCAAGCCGCCGTAGGAATGGCCGACCAGGATGAAGGGCGGCTTCAGCCCCGCCGCGGCCACCAGCTGGTCGAGCTCCCGGCTGCTTTGGAGGATGCTGCGCGGTTCGGGGCGCGGGTCGGAGCTGCCATGGCCGGCGCGCGAATAGCTCATGACGTGCGCCGACTTCGACAGCTCCGGCGCCACCTTGCGCCAGGTATCCAGGCCGGTGCCGAAGCCGGATTCGAAGATGACGGTATAGCGTCCGCTGCCCTGCTCCGCCGCCTGCACCTGCCAGGCGCCCACGGCGATGCGCTCCTCCGGCGCGGAGGCGCCGGTGCGTGCGACGGCGCCGCACACCAGCACGATGGCGGCGAGAATAAGGGGACGTCTGAATCGGTTCACGGCAATTCCTTGGCGGATGGCGCGCGCGGCGCAATGAACCGACTATATCCGCCGGGGGTTCCTGCCGAAACTGTAAGAAACCTCAGGAGTGGCTGAGCGCGTTCGAGAGGAGCTTGGCCGTGATATCGACGATCGGGATCACCCGCTCATAGGCCATGCGGGTCGGGCCGATCACGCCGAGGGTGCCGACGATCTTGCCATTCACCTCGTAGGGCGCGGTGACCACGCTCATCTCGTCCATCGGCACCAGCTTGGATTCGCCGCCGATGAAGATCTGCACGCCACCGGCCTTGCTGGAGACGTCCAGCAGCTGCATCAGGCCGGTCTTCTGCTCGAACATCTCGAACATCTGGCGCAGCGAGCTCATATTCGACGAGAGGTCGGCCACCGACAGCAGGTTGCGCTCGCCCGAAATGATCATGTCGTCGGTTTCCTGCAGGGCTTCGCTGCCCGCATCCACCGCGGACTGCATCAGGCGCGCCATGTCGTCGCTCAGCTTGCGCAATTCTCCGGTCAGGCGCGCACGCACCTGGTCGAAGGACAGGCCGGCGAAATTCTGGTTCAGGTAGTTGGCCGATTGCGTCAGCTCGGAGGGGCTGTAGTCGACGTCGGTCAGCAGCAGGCGGTTCTGGACGTCGCCGCGCGGGTCGACGATCACCAGCAGGATGCGTTTTTCCGACAGGCGCAGGAATTCGATCTGCTGGAACGCCGATTCGCGCCGCGGGCTCTGCACCACGCCGGCGAACTGCGACAGCGAGGACAGCATCTGGGCCGCGTTGGCGATCACCTTCTGCGGCTGGTGCGCGGGCAGGCGCATGCCGGCTTCGACGGCGTTCTCGTCGATCTGCCGCACGGTGAGCAGGGTGTCGACGAAGATGCGGTAGCCGCGCGGCGTCGGGATCCGGCCGGCCGAGGTGTGGGGGCTGGCGACATAGCCCATCTCCTCGAGGTCGGCCATGATGTTGCGGATCGTGGCCGGCGACAGGTCGAGGCCGGAAATCTTCGACAGCGCGCGCGAGCCGACCGGCTGGCCGTCGGCGATATAGCGCTCGACCAGGGCTTTCAGCAGGGTTTGTGCACGGTTATCGAGTTGCATGGTTCACATTATGCCTGTTCGCTCGCCGCGTGTGCAGTCATGCGTGCCGTCAACCACGCTTCAGGCATGGTTGCGCTCGAGCCAGTCCAGCAGTTCGTCGACATCGCGCACGATCGCGTCCGGCTCGACGCCGTGTTCGATATGCTTGCGGCTGCCGTTGCGGTTCATCCAGACCCCGCGCAGGCCGGCGCGCTGGGCGCCCTGGACGTCGAGCAGCACGTCGTCGCCCACATAGACGGCGTCAAGCGGGGCCACGCCCAGTTCGCGGCAGCCGGCCAGGAAGATCGCCGGATCCGGCTTGGCCACGCCGAACGCGGGCGCCGATACCGACGCCCGGAAATGGTGGGCCAGGCCGATGGTCCGCAGGTCGGCATTGCCGTTCGTGATCGCGCCGAGCAGCACCTTGTTCTTCAGGCGCAGCAATCCCGGCACCACGTCGTCGTAAGGCACCACGGCATTGCGCGCGGCAAAGAACTCGGCCATCGCCAGCTCCACCTTGGCGGCGTCCTCGCCGGCCTGTTCGAAGGCGGCGAGCAGGCCGGCGCGGCGCAGCTTGCCCAGGTCGAGCTGGAACTCCGGCTTCTGCGCCAGCAGTTCCAGGCGCGCCTGGCGCAGGCTGTCGATGGTGAAGCGCTGGGCCACGCGCGGCGCGTGCTCGCGCAGCCAGGCGAACAGGATCTCTTCGGCTTGCAGGATCACCGGGGCGATCGGCCACAGCGTGTCGTCCAGGTCAAAAAGGAGGGCCTTGGGCCAGGCGCGTGGGGTCGTCGTCATGCTCGGGGGTCGGAGGGAGGGCGGGTCAAGGATAGCGAGGCCGGCCTTGAAAATCAACGGCATGCAGATGTCGTTACACCGTGATACAAAGGCAAATGAGGCTGCGGCTTGGCAAATGCTCTAAAATGTCGGGCAATATTCTACTCAGCGGTGCCGCCGGTCCTGCCGTGCGCCATCCCGTCCAACGGAGATTCTATGAAGAGTTCGATCCTGTATGCCGGCGCTGCGCTGGCATGCGCGCTTGGCCTGTCCGCCTGCGGCGGCGGCAGCGGTGACCTGCCCCTGACCGTAACCATCGCCGGCGGCGTGACCAAGGAAGGCCTGGTACTGGTCAACCAGAGCAACGGCGACGAGATCGCGGTTCCGGCCGGCGCTAGCACCGTCCAGTTCAAGAAATACCTGTCGACCGACGACGAGTTCAACATCTCGTACAAGTCCCTGCCGTCGAACGTCAGCGCTTGCACCTTCAGCAACAACAAGGCGCGCGCCAACTACTATACGGTCTACACCACGGTGCCGACGGTGTTCTGCACGATCAAGACCCATACCCTGTCGGTCACGGTGACCGGCCTGACCGGCACCGGCCTGGAACTCGTCAACGGTTCCAACCGCAAAGTGGTGACGGCGGCCGATGCAAGCCAACCGGTGCCCATCGGCGACATTCCGGAAGACGGCGCGTACGGCGTGACCATCCTGAACCAGCCGGATACGCAGACCTGCACGATCAGCGGCGGCACCGGCACCATGACCGCCACCGGCCCGGGCACCACGCCTGTGGTCACCTGCGGTCCCAAGACCCAATAATCTGGAAACTGGAGAGTAAAGTATGAAGTTCCACCTCGTGCGCCCGGCCCTGATCCTGGCTTCATCCGTGGTCCTGGCGTCCTGCGGCGGCGGCGGCAAGGAGACCTACCCGGTCAAGGTGACGGTCTCCAACGTCCAGTATCCGGGTCTGATCCTGACCACCAACGGCCAGGAACTGGCCGTTCCGGTGCCCGCCAAGGCCGGCGACACCCAGGTCCTGTATTTCGCGAACGGTCTCGACTACGGTACCTACTACAACGTGGTGCCGAAAGGCGGCACCGCCGCGCTCGGCGGCGGCTCGCAGCCGGCGCACCAGAACTGCATCAGCGGCGGCATCCCGCGCGAGTATGGGACGGCGGGCCAGAGCGCCTCGCTCGAATCGGCACGCACGCCGGCGATCGAGGTGTTCTACAACTGCTCCATCCTGTCGTACTCGCTGAGCGGCACCATCACCGGCCTGCCCTCCGCCGACGTGAGCGTGACCCTGACCAACGGCAGCAACAGCACCGTCACCATCGCCGGCAGCAGCACCGACGCGTCGGTTCCGTTCGCGTTGAGCGCAGTGCCTTATGGCACGAGCTTCGGTATCACGGTACTGACCCAGCCGACCGGCTACACCTGCACCGTGTCCAGCAACGGCACCGGCGTGATGCTGGATGCCCAGGAAAAGAACGGCGGCGTCAAGGACGTGGCTGTCACCTGCGTCAAGAACAGCTGATCGACGCCAGGAGGAGGTGGTTGCGGAGGAGATATTTTCGTTGCGAATATCAAATATTCCAAACGAAAATTGGACGAATATGCTGTAACGCAGCATACTGCTTCCTGTCTCCTCCAACTCTCCTCAGAAAAGAATTGGATTTAAGCCCGCCCTCAAAAGCGGGCTTTTTTTTCGCCTTTTTCCGGGCTGTCTCTTTCAGGAAGCAGTCTCTTGCAGGAAGCAATTAGATGGCTGCTTTCTCTGCTGCGCTCAAGCGCTTCGCCGTCACCGTCACCACTGCCATCTGCTTGCCTTCGATCGACACCTGGGCGTTGTAGCGTTCGTGCGCATTGGCGCTGGCGGCGCTGGCTGCGCTGGTGACACCGGCCAGGACGACGGCTGCCAGGAAGATCGCTTCCATGTTTTTCATGACGTTCATTTCGGTTCTCCTTCGGGTGAAGTGCGTTGCGTTTTGTCTTTCGATGGTGTCACTGTAGGCGTCCGCGCCCCCTCCTTCCAGCGGACTGCGACGAACTGCAAAAAACGCGGGATGGACGCCCAAAAACCGGGGCTATGCGTTGCGCCGGCTGCCTTTTACGCCTGAGAACGCTCAACAGCCTGCGCGCCTGTGCTCGCCATACTCGACGGCGGCACAAATGCGGAGGCGACATGAGGCGGGAAAACTTCTTGAAACTCGATCCGGGTGCGGCGGCCGGCATGGCCGGCACCGTGGCCGGCTGGAACCGGCTGGCCCTGCAGGCGATCCGCGCGGCGCAGCCCGGCCCGCCGGCAGCGGCGCGCTCGCTGGCGATCCTGCACACCTGCATGTACAACGCCTGGGCCGCCTACGACGGCGCCGCCCGCCAGACCGCGCACGGGGTAAGGGTGCGGCTACCCTGCGCCGAACGCAGCGCCGCCAGCAAGGCCTGCGCCATGAGCCATGCGGCCTGGTTCGCGCTCGGCAAGCGCTTCCCGGGCCAGCAAGCCATGTTCGACGCCTGGATGGCCGGCCTGGAACTGGATCGGGCGGCGCCCGGCGGACAGCTGAGCCCGGCCGGCATCGGCCGCATCCAGGCCGTCAGCATGCTCGACTTCTGTCACCGCGCCGGCACCCCGGCCGCCACGGCGACGCCTGCCGAACCGGCGCCCGGCCGCTGGTGCCTGGCGGCGCACCGGCTGTCCGAACGCGAGGGCCAGGACGACGACCAGGACGTGCGCCTGTTCTTCGCGCTCGCCAATGCCCTGGCCGACGCCAGCATCGCCGGCTGGGGCGACGCGCAAGAGCGGGAGACGGCCGGGCCGGCCGCAATCCACGGCAGCGCCGGCGCGGCGGCGAACGAAGTGATCAGGCGCTTCGAGAACGAGATGCGGAGCGGGATGCGGGGCCGGACGCGGGCCGACACGCATGTCGGCGCCGGCTCGGCCGGGCAGGAACTGGGCAGGCAGGTGGGCGCGCGCGCATTCGACGATGCGCGCCGCCATTGGGAAGGAAGATTATGAAGCCGGTGACACCGGCTTGAGCAGGTTGGCCAGCGCCACGTACTGCTCCAGCCCCACCGCTTCCGGACGCGCGCCCGGATCGATGCCGGCCTCGACCAGCTGCTGCTCGGTGAACATGCCGGCCACACAATTACGGATGACCTTGCGGCGCTGCGAGAAGGCCTTGGCCACCACCGCTTCCAGGGTGGCGGCATCGGCCGGCAACTGGCGGCGCGTCGGCACCATGCGCACGATCGCCGAATCCACCCGCGGCGGCGGATCGAAGGCGGTGGGCGGCACCACGAACAGCATCGACATGTCGTAGCGCCACTGCAGCATCACCGACAGGCGGCTGTAGGCCTTGGTGCCGGGCTCGGCCACCATGCGCTCGACGACTTCCTTCTGCAGCATGAAGTGCTGGTCCTCGACCAGGTGGGCGAAGTCGGCCAGGTGGAACAGCAGCGGGCTCGAGATGTTGTACGGCAGGTTGCCGACCACGCGCAGCTTCTTCCCTTCCGGCACCGGAATCGAGCCGAAATCGAACTTCAGGGCGTCGCCCGAATGGACGGTCAGGCGCTCGCGCGGATAGGCCTTCTCCAGGCGCGTCACCAGGTCGCGGTCCAGTTCGACCACGTGCATGTGGTCGAGTTCCTTGAGCAGCAGCGAAGTCATCGCCGCCAGGCCGGGGCCGATTTCGACCATGGTGTCGCCTTTGCGCGGACCGATCGAATCGATGATGTCGTGGAGGACGTGGGCATCGGTCAGGAAGTTCTGGCCGAAGCGCTTGCGGGCTACGTGTTTCATGGGATTCTTAAGTTGTTGCTCGGGCGCGGACCATGGACAGGGCGATGCGGATCGCCTCCTCCATGCTGCCGCAATCGGCCAGGCCGAGGCCTTGCGCGGCCAGGTCGAGGGCCGTGCCGTGGTCGACCGAGGTGCGGATCAGGGGCAGGCCCAGCGTGATGTTCACGCCGCGCCCGAAAGTGGCGTGCTTGAGCACGGGCAGGCCCTGGTCGTGGTACATCGCCAACACGGCGTCGGCGTCCTGAAGGTACTTCGGCTGGAACAGGGTATCGGCCGGATACGGGCCGCGCGCGTCGATCCCGCGCCCGCGCGCCGCGGCCAGGGCCGGTTCGATGACGTCGATTTCTTCGCGGCCCAGGTAGCCATTCTCGCCGGCGTGCGGATTCAGGCCGGTGACCAGGATGCGCGGCGCTTTGAGCCCGAACTTGCCGCGCAGGTCGGCGTGCAGGATGTCCAGCACCTGGTCCAGCGTCTCGCGCGTGATCGCGGCCGGCACGTCTTTCAGGGGAAGGTGGGTGGTGGCCAGCGCCACCCGCAGGTAGGGCTGGTCCCGTCCGGGCGAGCCCGCCAGCATCATGACGACCCGCGGCGTGCCGGTCTTCTCGGCCAGGTATTCGGTATGGCCGGAGAAGACGATGCCGGCATCGTTGATGGTGCTCTTCTGCAGCGGCGCGGTGACGATGGCGTCGAACCAGCCCGCCTTGCAGCCTTCGATCGCCAGGTCGAGCGTGGCCAGCACCGCGCGGCCGTTGGCGGCGTCGAGCTGGCCCGGCACCACGTGGGCCTCGAGCGGCACGTCGATGACGGGAATCGTGCCCGGGCCGAAATGCGGCAGCCCGCTATGGCGCAGCGCCATCGTCGACAGCGCCGACAGGCGGATGTCCGGGTCGATCAGGCTGGCGGTCAGCGAGAGGAAGGCGGCATCGCCGACCAGCACGCACCTGGCCTGCTCGCGCAGGGCCCAGGCGGCGCGGATCGCGATTTCCGGACCGATCCCGGCCGGCTCGCCGACGGTGACGGCCAGCGTGGGACGTGCGCCCGGGATCGCCATGGCTTACTGCTCCTCGCGGAACTCGACGTAGGCGCGGTCGCGCACCTGGCGCGCCCAGTCTTCCATCGCTTCCTGGCGCTTGCGCTCGGTGAGCACCTGGCGCGCCGTGGCGCGTTCCTTGTCCTTCGAGGTGTCTTCGGTCTTGCGCTCGACGACCTGCACGATGTGCATGCCGAACGGGGTCTTGACCGGATCCGAGATCTGGCCCGGCTGCAGCGCGTGCATCGCGGTCGCCAGTTCATCCGGGATGTCGCCGGCTTCGACCCAGCCCAGGTCGCCGCCCTTCGAGGCCAGGCTGTCCTGCGAATTCTGGCGCGCCAGGTCTTCGAACGTCGCCTGCTTGCCCTCGATCTTCGCCTTCAGTTCGAGCAGCTTCTTGCGGTCCTCTTCCTCGCTCTGGGTCGGGGTGATCTTCAGCAGGATGTGGCGGGCGTGGACCTGCTGCACGTTGGCGGCGGCCTGCTCCTGCTGCTGCTGCTGGGCTTCCGGCTTGCGCACATTGTTGACCTTCAGGATGTGGAAGCCGACGTTGGTGCGCATCACCGGCGTCACCTGGCCGGCCTTCATCTTCACCAGCTCGGCCGCGAACACCGGCGGCAGGCGGTTCGGATCGCGCCAGCCGACCGCGCCGCCCTGCAGGGCGTCCGGCGAATCGGAATAGGTGGCCGCCATCTTGGCGAAGTCGGCGCCGGTGCGCAGCTGGCGCGCGACCTCGTCGGCACGCGCCTTGCGCGCCGCGATCTGCTCGGGCGAGGCGTTTTCCGGGATCCGCACCAGGATCTGCGAGATGTCGACTTCGATGCGGTCGGCGGCGGCGGCCTTCTCGGCGGCCAGGTAGGTGTCGATCTCCGCTTCCGACACCTGGATCTTGGCATCGACTTCGTGGTCGATCAGGCGCTGCATGACGATCTCGTTGCGGATCTGCTCGCGGAACTGGGCGAAGGTCATGCCCTCCTTCTCCATCTGGTTGCGCATCTCCTGCACGCTCATCTTCTGGGACTCGGCGATGCGGCCGATGGCGCGGTCCAGCTCGATGTCGGACACGCGGATGCCGTATTCCTTGCCCAGCTGGAGCTGGGCGCGCTCGGTGATCATGGCCTCGACCACCTGGCGGCGCAGGTCTTCCGGATTGGGCAGCTGCGCGTTCTGGGCGCGCAGGCGCGCGGTGATTTCGTTGACGCGGTTGTCGACTTCACGCTTGGTGATGACCTCGTCGTTGACGATGACGTACACGGAATCGATGACCTTGGCGCTGCTCGACGCCGGCGGCAGGAAACCGGTGGACTGCGCCGGCTTTGCGGCAGGGGCGGCCGGCGTACCGGCGGCCGGCGTACCGGCGGCCGGCGTACCGGCGGCTTGGGCCAGGACGTCGCCGGCAGCGAGGGCACACAGCAGCACTGCGGCCAGCTTGACTTGATGCAAACGGGTAGTACGCATATTCAGGGAAGCACTCATTTCAGGGTTTCTAGTTGTCCATGGCCCGACCGCTCAGGGGCGGCCGACGTTGGTATTCAGCCGGGTGTAACCCGGGATGCTCTTGTTAAAGGTTTCCAGCGGATTGCCGAAGCCCAGGCGCGACAGGCCGTTCAGCTCCAGTTGGAAGAAGATCGGCGTCGAGGTGGTCTGCAGGGCGGTCACGAAACGCTGCGCGCCAAGGCGGAACACCCAGCAATCGGCCTTGTACTCGAGCCCCAGGAGGCCCTCGAGCAGCTTGCGGTCGCGCAGCGAGTAGCTGGCCCGCGCCACGCCATACCAGCGCCGCGACAAGGGCCACTGGCCCGACACGTCGGCATTCCGGAAACCGCTGGCGGCGCCGATGGTGTCACGTTGATAGCGGTATTCGAAATTCAGCACCTTCATCGGCGCCGGATTCCACTGCACCCCGTAGTTCTTGCTGTACAGGCTGCGGCTCTGCGCGTCGTATTGTACGCCGCTGTCGAAGGTCCAGTTCTCGGAAATGCGGCCGGAGGCGGCCAGCAGGGCGTCCGAGCGGGTGACTTCGGCCTTGTCGGCGCTGTTCAGGCGCACGCGCGGGTTCACCTGCGGATCGCTGAAATAGTAGCGGCTGCCGGCCACCAGGCGCAGGCGCTCGGCGCCATTGGCCTCGATGAAGCGCGACACCACCGCCGCCGTCAGCTGGTTGGCGTCCGACACCCGGTCGGCGCCGACGAAGCGGTTTTCCGTGAACAGCTGGGCGTAGTTGAAGCCGGCCACCGCGGTGTCGAAGTTCGGGATCTCGCTCTGGTCCTTGTACGGGGTGCGCACGTAGAACAGGCGCGGCTCCAGGGTCTGGGTCGAATTCTCGCCGAACAGCGAGCTCTGGCGCTCGAAGATCAGGCCGCTGTCCAGCGACACGGTCGGCAGCACGCGCGAGATCCGGTTGTGCGCCACCTTGGTCACCGGGTCGACGTTGTTGTCGAGGTCGTACTGGGTCGCGTGCAGCATGACCTTGGGCGTGAAGAACCAGCCCGGCCGCACGATCGGGTAGCTGACCTGGCTCACCAGGTTGGCGCGGTTGCCCTGTACGAAGGTCTTTTCCGGGTGCGAGAAGCGCACCAGCTCGGCGTCCACCGCCCAGTCGAAGCCGCCCAGCACGTCGTAGCGGCCGGCGTGGAAATTAATCTGCGGCAGGCGGTCGTAGGGACGCGCCACCTGCAGCGCGGCGGCGTTCGGATTGTTCGGATCGAGGGCGGCCGGATCCTGCAGCACCTGGTAGCTCTGGATGCGCGTGTTCACGCTCCAGTAATGGCCCGAGTAGTCGGTACGCAGCTCGCGCAGCAGCTGGCGCTCGGCGCTGGCCGCCACCGTGCGCGAGAAGTCGGATGGATATTCGTTGTCGGAGGCGGCGTGCGCGTTCCAGCCGAAGGTCCAGCCCGGCGCCAGGGCCTGGCTGTGCAGGGTATCGATCCACCAGCGGTCGCGTTTCGCCACGCGGTCGTTCGGCAGTACCTCGAGGTGGGTCTCGCCGCTGTAGGGGCCGCGCGCGGTCTCGCCGATGTAGCGGCCGGTCAGGCCCATCTGCAGGCCGCGGTTGAAGATATAGCGCGGATACAGCGTCAGGTCGCGGTTCGGCGCAATATTGACGTAGTACGGCACCATGATCTCGGCGGCGCCCTTGGAGCCGGTGCCGATCGACGGCGGCAGCCAGCCCGAGCGGCGCGCGCCGGACAGCGAGAACGACAGCGCCGGCGTGCCGAGGATGGGCACGTCCTTGAAGTAGATGACGGTCTTGCCGGCGGTGCCGACGTCGCGCCCGCTGTCCAGGTTCAGGGTGCTGGATTTCAGGTACCAGTCCGGATCCGGGCCTTCGCAGGTGCTGTAGGTGCCGTCCACCACCACGGCCTGGTTCTCGCCCAGGAAATCGATGCGCGCAGCCTTGCCCTGGCCGTTATTCATCTGCAAATGGTAGGCCGGGTTCAGCACCCAGCCCTTGCCGGTCTCGAGGTTCAGCTGCAGCGCGTCGCCCTTGTAGCGGTCGCCGAAGCGCCACATCGTGATATGGCCCTGGGCCGTCACTTCGTCCTCGACCTGGCGGAAGCAGGCGGTGTCGGCGGTGATGCCGGTGGCGCCGCGCGTCACTTCGACGTTGCGGTACAGGTTCAGCTCGCGGTCGGGACGGCCGGCGAACTCCTCGGCGCGCATGGTCGTCGGCTGGTCGTCGTCGCTACGCGAGCCCGCCGGCGCGGTCTGCGCGTACAAGGGCCCCGTGGCCACGGCGACGAGGGCGGACAAGGCAGCGGCACGCCGCGGCGGGAAAGGAAGGGCCGTAATCCAGCTCATGAAAGATCGCGTTGCACCATAGAGGGCGATTTTTTGGATTGAATCCCTTATTATATGGGAATATTCATCACCAACCGGATTCACCGGGACGCTTCATGTCTTCTCTGTCTCAACACTCCCCCGCGGCCTTCGACAAGGATGCCCGGCTGGCCCAACTGACCGCATGGCTGGGCACCCTGGACCTGGTCGACGTCGGGAGCCTGCGCCCCGCCTCGGCCGATGCCAGCTTCCGCCGCTACTTCCGTCTCGATGTTGTGCCCGCGCTACGCGCCAAGCTGGGGGACACCCTGGTCGCGATGGACGCCCCGCCCGAGCGCGAGAACGTGCCGGCCTTCATCCACGTCGACGGCCTGCTGTTCGACGCCGGCGTGACCGTGCCGGCCATCGTCGCCCGCAAGGTCGAGGACGGCTTCCTGCTGCTGTCCGACCTCGGCACCACCACCTATCTGCAGCGCCTCGACGTCGACAACGCGCCCTACATGTACTCGGACGCCGTCGACGCCCTGATCAAGTTCCAGCTGACCAGCCAGCCCGGCGTGCTGCCGGAGTTCGACCGCGCCTTCGTGCTGCGCGAGATGAACCTGTTCCCGGAATGGTTCATCGGCCGCCACCTGGGCATCGAGATGAACGACATCCAGAAGGCCCAGCTGGAAAAGGTGTTCGAAGCCATCACCGCCAACGTGCTGGCCCAGCAGCAGGTGTTCATGCACCGCGATTTCCACTCCCGCAACCTGATGTTCCTCGACCAGGGCAACCCGGGCGTGCTGGACTTCCAGGACGCCGTGTACGGCCCCATCAGCTACGACCTGGCCTCGCTGCTGCGCGACGCCTACGTCCAGTGGGACGAGGAATTCGTGCTCGACTGGGTGGTGCGCTACTGGCAAAGCGCGAAGCAGGTTGGCCTGCCGGTCAATCCGGACATCGACGCCTTCTACCGCGACTTCGAATACATGGCCCTGCAGCGTCACCTGAAGATCCTCGGCATCTTCTGCCGCCTGAACTACCGCGACGGCAAGCCGCACTACATGGGCGACCTGCCGACCGTGATGGACTACGTGCGCAAGACCGCCAACCGCTACACCGAACTGAAACCGCTGCTGCGCCTGCTCGATGCCTTCGAGGACAAGGCGCCGGCGGTCGGCTACACCTTCTGATTCCAGGTAAATCTCGCCGATGAAAGCCATGATCTTCGCCGCCGGCCGCGGCGAGCGGATGCGTCCGCTGACGGACTCCTGCCCGAAACCCCTCCTCAAGGTGCGCGGGCGCCCGCTCATCACCTACCATGTGATCAACCTGGTGCGCGCTGGCATCAAGGACATCGTCATCAACCATTCCCACCTCGGCCACATGATCGAGGAGGAACTGGGCGACGGCAGCCGCTACGGTGCACGCATCGTCTACTCCCACGAGCCGACGCCGCTGGAAACCGCCGGCGGCATCGCCAACGCCCTGCACCTGCTGGGCGACGAACCCTTCCTGGCCGTGTCGGGCGACATTTACGCGCCCTACTTCGACTTCGAACAGGTGCTGGACGCGCTGCCGGATAACGACGCGGTCGGCCGGCCGATCCCCGTGGACAAGCGCGACATCGCCTGGCTGTACCTGACGCCGAACCCCTGGCACAACCCGGACGGCGACTTCGGCCTGACCATGTACACGCTGTCGAACGAAGGCTCGCCGAAGTGGAATTTCGCCGGCATCGGCGTCTACCGTCCCGAAATGTTCGACGGCATCAAGGCCGGCGAGTTCCTGAAATTCGGCCCGCTCATGCGCAAGTTCATCGATGAGAAGCGGGTCGGCGGCGAGATCTACGACGGCGAATGGGTCAACGTCGGCACCATGCGCCAGCTCGAGGAGCTCAACGCCCCCTATACCGCAACTGCCTCGGCCAGAGCGAAGCCATGACCGATTACGCAGCACGCCGTGCGCGCCTGGCCGCGCAGATGCTGCCGGGCGCGGTGGCCGTGCTGCCCACCGCCCCGGAAGTCCCGCGCAACGGCGACAGCGACTACCCCTACCGGCACGACAGCTATTTCTATTACCTGAGCGGCTTCACCGAGCCGGAAAGCGTGCTGGTACTCGTCGCCGCCCGCGGCGAGCGGCCGGCCCGCGCCATCCTGTTCTGCCGCGAGAAGAACCTGGAACGCGAGATCTGGGACGGCTACCGCTACGGCCCCGAAGCCGCGCGCTCAGCCTTCGGCGTAGACGAAGCCTGGCCCATCGCCGAACTCGACACCCGCCTGCCCGACCTGCTGGCCGACGCCCCGGCGCTGTACTACGCCACCGCCTCGAACGCGGCACTGGATGCGCAGGTAGCGGGATGGATCAGGACCGTACGCGCGCGTTCGCGCAGCGGCGTGACGGCCCCCGCCGCCTTCCATGACCTGCTGCCGCTGCTGGACGAGATGCGCCTCATCAAGGACGCGGACGAACAGGCGATCATGCTGCGCGCCGGCGAGATTTCCGGCAATGCCCACGCGCGCGCGATGCGCGCCGCCCGCCCCGGCCTGCACGAATACGCGCTGGAAGCCGAGCTGCTGTACGAATTCCGCCGCAACGGCGCCCAGTTCCCGGCCTACACCCCGATCGTCGCCTCCGGCCCCAACGCCTGCGTCCTGCACTACAGCGCCAACGACCGCCCGATGCAGGACGGCGAGCTGGTGCTGATCGACGCCGGCTGCGAACTCGATGGCTATGCCTCGGACATCACCCGCACCTTCCCCGTCAGCGGCCGCTTCACGCCTGTCCAGCGCAGGCTGTACGAACTGGTGCTGGCGGCCCAGGAGGCGGCCTTCGCGGCGATCGCCCCCGGCCGCCCCTACAGCGCCTTCCACGAAGCGGCCCTGCGGGTGCTCACCCAGGGCATGCTGGACCTCGGCCTGATCGCGCCGGGCAAGTTCGGCAGCGTGGAGGACGCCATTGCCGCGAAGGCCCATGTGCCCTTCTACATGCACGGCACCGGCCACTGGCTGGGCATGGACGTGCACGACGTCGGCGCCTACCGCGACCTGACGCAGGCCGACAAGCCTTCGCGCCAGCTGAAACCCGGCATGGCGCTGACCGTGGAACCGGGCATCTACGTGCGCCCGGCGGAGGGCGTGCCGGAGGAATACTGGCACATCGGCATCCGCATCGAGGACGACGTGGTCGTCACCGAGGACGGCTACCGCATCCTGACGGCGAGCGCACCGAAGACGGTGGAAGAGATCGAGGCTCTGGTTGGAAAGGGACTATGACGGAACAAGCAAGGACTGAGGAAACACTGCGGGCCGACGTCGCCATCTGCGGCGCCGGCCCGGTCGGCATGGCGCTGGCCGCCATGCTGGCGCGGCGCGGCATCGACGGCAAACGCATCGCCCTCATCGACGGCAAGGCGCTGGGCCAGGCGATCTCGGACCCGCGTTCGATCGCGCTGGCCTGGGGCAGCCGCCTGCTGCTGGAAGACGTCGGCGCCTGGCCCGGGGTTGCGGCATCGAGCACGCCGATCCACCAGATCCATGTCTCGCGCCGCGGCCACCTCGGCCGCAGCATGATGGACCGTGAAGAGCACGGCCTCGAAGCCCTGGGCTATGTGGCGCGCTATGGCGACGTGGTCGACGCCCTCGCCCGCGCCTGCGAGCGCGCCGGCGTGCAGGTGCTGCGTCCGCTGCGCGTGAACGCCATCGACGAGCGCGCCGACGGCGTCCTGCTGCAGCTGGACGACGGCCGCACCCTCCATGCGCAAGTCGCGGTGCAGGCCGAGGGCGGCGTGTTCGGCGAGCAGGCCGATAAATCCAGCACCCGCGACTACGGCCAGACCGCCGTGATCGCGCGCGTCTCCACGAGCAGCCCGGCGGCTCACCGCGCCTTCGAGCGCTTCACCGACGAAGGCCCGCTGGCCCTGCTGCCGCAAGGCGGCGCCGACGGCCACCAGTACGCCCTGGTCTGGTGCGTCCAGCCGGAACGCGCCCGGCGCCTGCTGGACCTGGGCGAAGAAGCGTTTCTTTCGGCGCTGGGCGACGCCTTCGGCGAACGCCTCGGCCGCTTCACCGGCGTCTCGCCGCGCATCGCCTTCCCGCTCGGGCTGAACGCGGACCCGCGCGCGAGCGCCCGCACGGTCGCCATCGGCAACGCGGCCCAGACCCTGCATCCGGTGGCCGGACAGGGACTCAACCTGGGCCTGCGCGATGCGGCGGTACTGGCGCGCCTGCTGGCGCGCGAGATGAGCCCAAGCGCGCTCGACCGCTTCAAGAACGAACGCGAAGGCGACCGCAAGATGGTGATCCGCGCCACCGACACCATGGCGCGCGTGTTCGCGGACAAAGGCCCGCTGCAGCCGCTGTTCGGGCTGGCGCTGGCCGCGCTCGATACCGTCAAGCCGGCGCGCATGCTGCTCGCCGAGCTGATGATGTTCGGGCGGCGTTAAGGGTTCTGACGGCCCGCTTCCGTGCGGATCAGCTCCACCAGTTCGCGCGCATAGGCGGGCAGGCCCTCCAGGTCCTGCACCAGCACGCTGCGTTCGCGCACCGCCCACAGGTCGGTCAATTCCACCAGCGCCAGCCGCATATTGCGGCTGTGGCGCAGCGCCGACGACTGCGGCAGGATGCCGATGCCGACGTCCGCCTCCACCATGCGGCACATCGCCTCGAAGCCGCGCACCTGGATCCGCAAGTGCAGGCGGTCGCCGCTGTCGACCACGACCTTGTTCAGGAAATGCTGCAGGGTGCTGCCTTCGTGCAGGCCGATGTGCGGATAGGCCAGCGTCTCGGCAAAGCTGATGCTGCCCGCCTCGGCCAGCGGATGGCCGAGTGCCGTGGCCAGCACCAGGCGGTCGGTCGAAAAATTGATGATTTCCAGGCCCTGCCCCTGCACCGGACCGGCCGCGATGCCGATGTCCGCCGTGCCCTCCTGCACGCCGCGCACGATGTCGTGGTTGAGCCGCTCTTCCAGCGCCACGTTCACCTGCGGATGCGACGCCAGGAACAGGCCCAGCACCTCCGGCATGAATTCGGTCACCGCCGTGGTGTTCGCGAAGATGCGGATATGGCCCTTGATGCCATTGTTGTACTGCTGCATATCGCTCTTGAGCCGCTCGAGCTGCTGCATGAACTGCTGGGCATGCGCCAGCAGGGTTTCGCCGGCCGGCGACAGCAGCACGCCCTTGTTCTCGCGGTACAGCAGGCGCATGCCGAAGCGCGATTCCAGTTCCTTCATGCGGTTGCTGGCGGCCGCCAATGACAAATGCATGCGCTCGGCCGCGCGGGTCAGGCTTTTCAGTTCCGCGACCAGGATGAAGAGGCGCAGGTCGGTCAGATCGAACAGCATGGGTGGGTTCCTTGTCTCATGCGGGAATTCTAGCCGAAGGGCCTTGGCAGGACCTACCAAGGACCGCCTTCATTGCCTTGCAGGTCGAGGCGGGCCTTTTTGAGCGGCAGATACCGACGCGAAGGCTCAAGAAGCTAAAACCGAGCGTGATTTTCTAAACGCATCTGAGTGTCCGCTTTTGGTTATACGAAGAAGTGATGTTCGGCTGCCTGGAAAGCCAGAAATGCATTGCTCGGTAGTGAGCTGAGCCTTAAACTGGGCAGCTTTTATTTGCGCACGCTGGCAAGGTCATGCCGACATTACTTCATATCACGTATTTCGAACGCACACGCGATGCCGCTGGCTTGCCCGTCGATATGGTCATCGGCGAAGAAGCCTATGACAACATCCACGAAGCGTTGATGCCAGCGGACCATGCGCATTCGGTGTATGTCACCAAGCGTTTTAGTCATGACAGCAACACTCGATGGCATGTGGAGGAGTCTTGTTGTACTGGGACAGACGGCAGCGTGCCGATGACCTACCGGGTGGTGTTGAGCAAGGTGAACAACCCACCCGAGATCTATCTGGACCAGTCGCTGGTAGCGAGCAGTCACAAGATCCACCAAGTGCTTACTGTAGGAGCGCTGGTCGAAGTTGATTACGGATTTGTGCAAACGGTCGCACATGTACAAGCACCTGCTCAGGGGGATGTGCCTTCAAACCGCGAGTATAAAGACACGATTCAGCATGGCGAGATGCATAAGCGACGTCTGGCTATCGTCGTCAAATTCCGCGCGACACAGGTACAGGTAGTTCCATTGAGTTCTGTACCTCCTGGTGCCCATGACAAGACGGCGTTTCCTATACATCCCGCCACGTTAGCGAACCTGCATTTTTATGGAACAAGCGGTAAGCAAACGTGGGGAATCTGTGGCATGACGCAAACCGTCTCGCCCAGTCGACTGTTACCCCCGCTGAGTTGGTACACGAATAAAAGCGGCACACGCAAACTTGCAAGGAACACAAAGTATCAGGATCACATCAGTGCATCGGAGTTGGACGCAATGCGTACCGCCTTGATACATGCGATTGGCGTAACCGATTACGAGAAGCTGAGGACAAAGGCGCAAGAGGCTAAGGACGCGGCCACCGACATAGCTACCAAACAAAGTCAGATTGTCCTGCAACAACAACAGATCGCCCAGCTACAACGGCAGGTTGCTGCTCAGAACGCTGTCGCAGCCCGGCATGAAGCGGTAGAGGAGTTGGCGACACACTGGGCAAAGGAGATGGGCATCGATTTCGAACAACAAGTGCAGGAGCTGATAGAGATGAATGCTCAGCCCACACAATAGGATTTGACTCAGTATCGACTTTACGATAATATCGAGCTCGGTAGAGATGCGGAGGCAGTATCCAAACTCTACGACGGTCCTAGACCATTACTGCACAAAAAATTGCTTATTGAAAACCGCCCTTGAGGCGGTTTTCTCTTTTTGGCGTTCTACACGCAATGGCAATTCTCCTCTAGCCCGTCTCACGCCCACGTTGTCCACACGGTTGCCCCTTCACCAAAACCGTAGCCCCCCTTCCAAAAGCATCGATTGTGCCAAACTGGCATGAGGTCCAGACTGGGCGCTCGTCAATTGAGAGCCCGCACCACCATGACCTCCGATGCCTTCGATGACTCCCTGCTCCAGCAGTGGGTCGGCAAGACCGAAACCGTCGGCGCGCGCGTCAACGCCGTGACCGCCAACGCGCTGGCGGCCACGCTCGACCGTCCGGACCGCTTCGACACGGGCGCCGGCCTGCCGCCGCTCTGGCACTGGGCCTATTTCTGGCACGCCGCGCCGCAGTCCGAGCTCGGTCCCGACGGCCACCCGCAGCGTGGCGGCTTCCTGCCGCCGGTGCCGCTGCCGCGCCGCATGTGGGCCGGCGGCCGCCTGACGTTCAGCCGGCCGCTGCGGGTCGAAGGCGAAGCCACCCGCAGCTCGCAGGTGAAGAGTGTGAGCAGCAAGCATGGCGCCACCGGCCCGCTGGTGTTCGTCACCGTGCGCCACGAGCTGGCGCAGGAGGGCGCCGTGTGCATCACCGAAGAACACGACATCGTCTACCGGGAAATGCCGCAGCCGGGTGCCGCTGCGCCGGCGCCGAAGATGGCGCCGGTGGAAGCCGACTGGGAACGCAGCATCGCCCCCGATCCGGTGCTGCTGTTCCGCTACTCGGCGCTGACCTTCAACGGCCACCGCATCCACTACGACCGCAGCTACGTGACCGAGGTCGAAGGCTATCCCGGCCTGATCGTGCACGGCCCGCTGATCGCGACCCTCCTGGTCGACCTCGTGCAGCGCAACCTGCCTCAGGCACGCATCGCTTCCTTCTCCTTCCGCGCCGTCGGCCCGCTGTTCGACATCGAGCCCTTCACGGTATGCGGCAGCCTTGAACCCGACGGCCGCACCGTGCGCCTGTGGGCGAAGAACATCCGCGGCGAGCTGGCCATGCAGGCCGACGCCGTAATCGCCTGATTGCCTGATTCATACTGGACCACCACCATGTCGATTCAACAGAACCACGATTACCAGGACATCCGCGAAGCTGTGCGCGCCCTGTGCGCCGAATTCCCCGCCGAGTACTTCCGCAAGGTCGACGAGGCGCGCGCCTATCCGGAAGAATTCGTCACCGCGCTGACCCAGGCCGGCTGGCTGGCGGCCCTGATTCCCGAGGAATACGGCGGCTCCGGGCTGGGCCTGACCGAGGCCTCGGTCATCATGGAAGAGATCAACCGCGCCGGCGGCAACTCGGGCGCCTGCCACGGCCAGATGTACAACATGGGCACCCTGCTGCGCCATGGTTCGAAGGCGCAGAAGGAACGCTACCTGCCGAAGATCGCCAGCGGCGAGCTGCGCCTGCAGTCGATGGCGGTGACGGAACCGACCACCGGCACCGACACCACCAAAATCAAGACCACCGCCGTGCGCAAGGGCGACAAGTACGTCATCAACGGCCAGAAGGTGTGGATCTCGCGCATCCAGCACTCCGACCTGATGATCCTGCTGGCGCGCACCACGCCGCTGTCGGAAGTGACGAAGAAATCCGAGGGCATGTCGATCTTCGTGGTCGACCTGCGCGAGGCGATCGGCCGCGGCCTGTCCGTGCAGCCGATCCTCAACATGGTGAACCACGAGACCAACGAGCTGTTCTTCGAGAACCTGGAAATCCCGGCCGAGAACCTGATCGGCGAAGAAGGCAAGGGTTTCAAATACATCCTCGACGGCCTGAATGCCGAGCGCACCTTGATTGCCGCCGAATGCATCGGCGACGGCTACTGGTTCATCGACAAGGTAACCAAATACGTGAGCGAGCGCGAAGTGTTCGGCCGCCCGATCGGCCAGAACCAGGGCGTCCAGTTCCCGATCGCGAAAGCCTATGTGAACGTCGAAGCGGCCAACCTGATGCGCTACAAGGCCTGCGCCCTGTTCGACGCCCACCAGCCCTGCGGTGCCGAGGCGAACATGGCCAAGATGCTTGCCGCGGATGCGTCCTGGGAAGCGGCCAACGCCTGCCTGCAGTTCCACGGCGGCTTCGGCTTCGCCGCCGAATACGACGTCGAGCGCAAGTTCCGCGAGACCCGCCTGTACCAGGTGGCGCCGATCTCGACCAACCTGATCCTCGCCTATATCGGCGAGCACGTGCTCGGCATGCCGCGTTCGTTCTGAGGAGGCGACCATGAATGATTCCACCATGCGCCCGCTGGACGGCATCACCGTCGTCACGCTCGAACACGCGATCGCCGCGCCCTTCTGCACGCGCCAGCTGGCCGACCTCGGCGCGCGCGTCATCAAGATCGAACGCCCCGGCGTGGGCGACTTCGCGCGCGCCTACGACAGCCGCGCGCGCGGCCTGGCCTCGCACTTCGTGTGGACCAACCGCTCCAAGGAAAGCCTGACGCTCGACGTCAAGCACGAGGAAGCCGGCGCCATCCTCGACAAGCTGCTGGAAGAAGCCGACGTGCTGGTGCAGAACCTGGCGCCCGGCGCCGCCGCCCGCCTCGGCCTGTCCTACGAGGCCCTGTCCGAACGCTTTCCGCGCCTGATCGTCTGCGACATCTCCGGTTACGGCGCCGACGGCCCCTACCGCGACAAGAAAGCCTACGACCTGCTGATCCAGAGCGAGTCGGGCTTCCTGTCGGTGACCGGCACGCCGGACGAGCCGGCCAAGGCGGGCTGCTCGATCGCCGACATCTCGGCCGGCATGTACGCCTACTCGAACATCCTGGCGGCGCTGATCCGGCGCGGCCGCACCGGCAAGGGCAGCCACATCGACGTCTCGATGCTGGAAACCATGATGGAGTGGATGAGCTTTCCGCTCTACTACGCGATGGACGGCGCCTCGCCGCCGCCGCGCGCCGGCGCCGCCCACGCCACCATCTACCCCTACGGCCCCTTCCCCGCCGGCGACGGCCGGGTGGTCATGCTGGGCCTGCAGAACGAGCGCGAATGGGCGCTGTTCTGCACGAAGGTGCTCGGCATGCCCGAGCTGGCGAGCGACCCGCGCTTCAACTCGAACGCGGCGCGCACCGCCGCCCGCGGCGAACTGCGCGCCATCATCGTCGACGTGTTCTCCCGGTTCACGGCCGAGCAGGTGATCGACAAGCTGGAAGCGGCGCCGATCGCGAACGCCCACGTCAACACCATGCACGACATGTGGGAGCACCCGCAGCTGAAGGCGCGCGGTCGCTGGTCGGAGGTAGCGACGCCTGTCGGCCCCCTGCCCGCCCTGAAGCCGCCCGGGGTGCCCGAGGACTGGAATGCGCGCATGGATCCGATTCCGGCGCTTGGGGCGCATACGGAGGCGATCCTGGGTGAGCTGGGGTATGGGGCGGAGCGGATCGCGGCGCTGCGCGAGCAGAAGGCAATCTAAGAACGACGGCACTAACCGGAGACGCATCAATGAACGAGCACCACCCCAGCCAGAAACTGGCCACCTTCGCCGCCAGGCTGCGCTTCGAAGACATCCCGGCCCCGGTAATCAGGCGCGCCGAAGACCTCTTCCTCGACTGGTTCGGCTCGGCCCTGGCCGGCAGGACCGGCCGTCCGGTCCAGGTCATCGAAGCCTTCGCGCGGCAGATGGGGCCGCAGGACGGCGCCTGCGAGGTGCTGATCGCGCGCCGCCGCACCACGCCGCTGTTCGCCGCGATGGTCAACGCGGCCTCCTCCCACTTCGCCGAGCAGGACGACGTGCACAATGGCTCGGTATTCCATCCGGCCGCGGTGGTGTTCCCGGCGGCGCTGGCGGTCGCGCAGGCGATCGGTGCCGGCGGACGCGATCTGCTGACGGCGTCGGTGGCCGGCTATGAAGTCGGAATCCGGGTCGGCGAATTCCTCGGCCGCTCGCACTACAAGATTTTTCATACGACCGGCACCGCCGGCACCCTGGCCGCCGCCGCCGCCGCCGGTCACCTGCTGGGCCTGAACCCCGAACAGATGCTGCACGCCTTCGGCTCGGCCGGCACCCAGGCCGCCGGCCTGTGGGAATTCCTGCGCGACGCCGCCGATTCGAAGCAGCTGCACACGGCCCACGCGGCCGCCGGCGGCCTGACGGCGGCCTACCTGGCGCAGGGCGGCTTCACGGGCGCAAGCCGGATCCTGGAAGGCGCCCAGGGCATGGCCGCCGGCATGTCGCGCGACGCCGACCCGGCAAGGTTGACCGATCAGCTTGGACAGCGCTGGACCCTGGCCGAAACCTCGTTCAAGTTCCACGCCTCCTGCCGCCACACCCATCCGGCCGCCGACGCCCTGCTGCAGGTGGTGAGCGCGCACGCGCTGCGGCCGCAGGACATCGTGGGCGTGACGGCGCGCGTGCACCAGGGCGCCATCGACGTGCTGGGCCCGGTGGTCGATCCGCGCACCGTGCACCAGGCGAAGTTCTCGATGGGGACGGTGCTCGGCCTGATCGCCGAATTCGGCAATGCGGGCCTGCAGGAATTCGAGAGCTTCTACAACGATCCGCGCATCGCCGCTTTCCGCAACAAGGTCGAGATGGTGCTGGACGAGGAAGTCGACCGCGCCTATCCGGCACGCTGGATCGGCAAGGTGACCGTGCATACCGTCGATGGACGCACGCTGGAAGGCCGCGTCGACGAGCCGAAGGGCGACCCGGGCAACACCTTGTCGCGCGAGGAGCTGGAAAGCAAGGCCCTGCGCCTGGCCGGGTTTGCCGATGCCGCCAGCCCGGCCGAGATGCGCGCCGCTTTTGCCCGCATCTGGACGCTGGCCGATGCCGAACGGGTCGGCTTCCTGCTGTCCGGCCAGGACTGAAGCATGCTGGAACGCTCCTATCTGTTCGTACCGGGCAACCGCCCGGAACGCTTCGACAAGGCCTGTGCCGCCGGCGCCGATGCGGTGATCGTCGACCTCGAGGACGCGGTGCCGCCCGCCGACAAGCAGGCGGCGCGCGATGCGCTGGCCGCCTGGCTGTCGCCGCAGCAGCCGGTGCTGGTGCGCATCAACGGCTTCGAGAGCGCCTGGTTCGAGGACGATCTCGTGCTCTGCGCCGTGCCCGGCGTGGCCGGCATCGTGCTGCCCAAGGCCGAGCACGAGGCTGCGCTGGCCAGGCTCGACGCCGCCGGCGCCGCCGCCATCCTGCCCCTGATCGAAAGCGGCCTGGGATTGTGGAATGCCGCCGCGCTGGCGCGCATGCCGCGCGTGCAGCGCCTGGTCTTCGGCTCGATCGATTTCAGCCTCGACCTGAACATCCAGGAAAGCCACGAGACCCTGCTGCATGCGCGCTCCCAGTTGGTGCTGGCCTCGCGCGTGGCGGGCATCGCGGCGCCGGTCGACGGCGTGACCACCAGCTTCGACGATCGCGCCCGCGTGCACGGCGACACCCTGCGGGCCCGCGCGCTAGGCTTCGGCGGCAAGCTGTGCATCCACCCGAAACAGGTCGCTCCCGTGCACGAGGCCTTCGCGCCGACCGCCGCGGAGCTGGACTGGGCCGGGCGCGTGGTCGCCGCGGCCGAGGCGGCGCAGGGCGGCGCGGTGGCCCTCGACGGCAAGATGGTCGACCGGCCGGTCATCCTGATTGCGCAGCAAATGCTCGAAGAAGCACGGCGGCGCAAGTAACAACCCAGCTGTTCCCATTTCAACGACAAAGGAGACAAGATGAAATTCAAGATCATGCACGCGGTACTGTTCGCCGCCACCTTCGGCAGCGCCGGCGCCTACGCCCAGGCGCCGATCGTCATCAAGTTCAGCCACGTGGTCGCCAACGACACGCCGAAGGGCAAGGGTGCGCTACGCTTCAAGGAACTGGCGGAAAAGGCGACGGCGGGCCGGGTCAAGGTCGAGGTCTACCCGAACAGCACGCTGTACAAGGACAAGGAAGAAATGGAAGCGCTGCAGTTGGGATCGGTCCAGATGCTGGCGCCCTCGCTGGCCAAGTTCGGCCCACTGGGCGTGAAGGAATTCGAAGCCTTCGACATGCCCTTCATTTTCCCGGACAAGCAGGCGCTGTACCGCGTCACCACCGGCCCGGTGGGCAAGTGGTTCTTCGCCAAGCTCGAACCCAAGGGCGTCCATGGCCTGGCCTATTGGGATAACGGCTTCAAGGACATGACCGCCAACAAGCCGCTGCACACGCCGGCCGACTTCCGCGGCCTCAAGATGCGCATCCAGAGCTCGAAGGTGCTGGACGCCCAGTTCCGCGCGCTCGGCGCCAATCCGCAGGTGATGGCCTTCTCCGAGGTCTACCAGGCGATGCAGACCGGCGTCGTCGACGGCAACGAGAACACGCCGTCGAACATCTATACGCAGAAGATGCACGAAGTGCAGAAGGACATGACGATTTCCAACCACGGCTATATCGGCTACGCGGTCATCGTCAACAAGAAGTTCTGGGACGGCCTGCCGGCCGACATCCGCACCAAGCTCGAGGGCGCGATGGCGGAAGCCACCAAGTACACCAACGACATCGCCCAGGAAGAAAACGACAAGGCGATCGAAGCGATCAAGGCCAGCGGCAAGACCACGGTCTACACCCTGACCCAGGCCGAGCGCGAAACCTGGCGCAAGGCGATGTCGCCGGTGTACAAGCAGATGGAGAGCCGGGTCGGCAAGGAGGCACTGGACGCCGTGGAAAAGGCCGTGGCGGGTAAATGAGATGACGCCGATGCGAATCGCCGACGCGGACGGCGGGCCCGTGCTGGACGAACGGGTGCTGCTCGGCGCCCTGCCGCTGGCGTCCATGCCGGCGCGGGCGCTGGAACTGGGCTGCGGCACCGGGCGCCAGACCCGGCTGCTCGCCGCCGGCGGCCGCTTCGCCTCCATCCTGGCGCTGGAGGTCGACCGCATCCAGCACGACAAGAACCTGCTGGTCGACGACCTGCCCGGCGTGCGTTTCGCACTGGGCGGGGCGCAGCGGATTCCCGCGCCGGATGCCGGCGTGGACGCGGTCTTCCTGTTCAAGTCCCTGCACCACGTACCGCTCGACCTGCTGGGCCAGGCGTTCGCCGAGATGCACCGGGTGCTGGCGCCCGGTGGCCTGGTGTACATCTCGGAACCGGTGTTCGGCGGCGACTACAACGAGATCCTGCGCCTCTTCCACGACGAGGAGAAAGTGCGCGCGGCCGCCTTCGAGGCGACCCGTGCGGCCGTCGATGAGGGATTGTTCGAGCTGGTGTCCCAGACCTTCTTCCGCGCGAAGGTGAAGTACAGGAGCTTTGCCGACTTCGAACGGAAGGTGATCCAGGTGACGCATACCGAGCATCGCCTGTCGCCCGCGCTGTACGCGCAGGTGCAGTCGACATTCGAGGCCCACCTGGGCCCGGACGGGGCGAACTTCCTGGCCCCGTTCCGGGTCGACCTGCTGCGCAAGGCGTGATCGTTTAGTCGACCGCCTTGACCATGGACTCGATCACCTTCTTCGCATCGCCGAACACCATCATCGTGTTCGGCTGGTAGAACAGGTCGTTGTCCAGGCCCGCATAGCCGGAGGCCATCGAGCGCTTGTTGACGATGATGCTCTTGGCTTTATAGGCTTCCAGGATCGGCATGCCGGCGATCGGCGATTTCGGGTCCTTGGCGGCCGGATTCACCACGTCGTTCGCGCCCAGCACCAGCACCACGTCGGTCTGGCCGAATTCGCCGTTGATGTCCTCCATCTCGGCCACCTGGTCGTAGGGCACCTCGGCCTCGGCCAGCAGCACGTTCATGTGGCCGGGCATGCGGCCCGCCACCGGGTGGATGGCGTAGCGCACCTGCACGCCGTGCTCGGTCAGCTTCTCGGCCAGTTCCTTCACCGAGTGCTGGGCGCGCGCCACCGCCAGGCCGTAGCCCGGGACGATGATCACGGATTCCGCGTTCTGCAGGATGAAGGCGGCGTCTTCGGGCGAGCCGGCTTTGACCGGACGCTGTTCCTTGGCACCGCCGGCGCTGGAGTCCACCGCCTCGCCGCCGAAGCCGCCCAGGATCACGTTGAAGAAGGAGCGGTTCATCGCCTTGCACATGATGTACGAGAGGATGGCGCCGCTCGATCCCACCAGCGAGCCGGCGATGATCAGCATCGAGTTGTTCAGCGAGAAGCCGATACCGGCCGCCGCCCAGCCCGAATAGGAGTTCAGCATCGACACCACCACCGGCATGTCGGCGCCGCCGATCGGGATGATGATGAGTACGCCCAATATGAAGGACAGCACGGTCATCACGATATAGGGCGTCCAGGCCGCTGTATTACTTCCTCCGGTGCCGCTTGAAAAGCAGAACACGAGGCCCAGCGCGATGATGGCGATCGCCACCAGCAGGTTGATGATGTGCTGGCCCGGATAGCGCACCGGCGCGCCCTGGAACAGGCGGAACTTGTACTTGCCGGCGAGCTTGCCGAAGGCGATCACCGAGCCCGAGAAGGTGACGGCGCCCACGAAGGTGCCGATGAACAGTTCCAGCCGGTTGCCGAAGGGGAGCGCGGCGCCGCGTTCGGCGATATTGAAGGCCCAGGGCTCGGACACGGCGGCGATCGCGATGCAGACCGCGGCCAGGCCGATGAGGGAGTGCATGGCGGCCACCAGTTCCGGCATCTTGGTCATCTCGACCCGGCGCGCGGCAACGGTGCCGATGGCGCCGCCCACCACCACGCCCAGCAGCACCAGGCCGAAGCCCATGCCGCCCGTGCGGATCTGTTCCTGCAGCTTGAACATCAAAGCGATCGTGGTGACCACGGCAATCGCCATGCCGGTCATGCCGAAGGCATTGCCCATGCGCGCCGAGGACGGCGAGGACAGCCCTTTCAAGGCCTGGATGAAGCACACCGATGCCACCAGGTACAGCAGCGTCACCATATTCATGCTGATGAAATTCATGCTGCCTCCTTGGCACCGATGCCGTTGCCGGGCTTGTCGCCCGCGACGGCCTTGCTTGCCTTTGGCTCCTTCTTCTTGAACATCTCCAGCATGCGCTGGGTGACCAGGAAGCCGCCGAACACATTGACGGCCGCCAGCGCCACCGCGATGGTGCCCGCCACCTGGCCGGTGATGCCCTCGGTGAGGCCGGCCGCCAGCATGGCGCCGACGATGATGATGGCCGACACTGCGTTCGTCACCGCCATCAGCGGCGTGTGCAGGGCCGGCGTGACGGTCCACACCACGTGGTAGCCGACGTAGATCGCCAGCACGAAGATGATCAGGTTGATGATCGTGTGACTGATTTCCATGTTCTGCTCCTCCACTTATTTACGCAACACTTCGCCATCCGCGCACACCATCACGGCGCGCACGATCTCGTCCTCGCGGTCGATGGCGAGCTTGCCTTCCTTGTCGACGATGAGCTTCAGGAAGTCGAGCACGTTGCGCGCGTACAGGGCCGAGGCATCGGCCGCCACCAGGGCCGGCAGGTTGGGCTCGCCGATGATGGTCACGCCATATTTATTCACGGTCCGGCCCAGTTCCGTCAGCGGGCAGTTGCCGCCCTGCTCGATCGCCATGTCGACGATGACGGAGCCCGGCTTCATGGCCCGCACCGTGTCTTCCGAGATCAGCACCGGCGCCTTGCGGCCCGGGATCAGGGCGGTGGTGATGACGATGTCGGCGAGTTTGGCGCGTTCGTGCACCAGTTCGCCCTGGCGGCGCATCCAGTCGGCCGGCATCGGGCGCGCATAGCCGCCCACGCCATGCGCGATCTCCTTCTCTTCGTCGGTCAGGAAAGGGACGTCGATGAATTTGGCGCCCAGCGACTCGACCTGCTCCTTGACCGGCGGGCGCACGTCGGAGGCCTCGATCACGGCGCCCAGGCGCTTGGCGGTGGCGATCGCCTGCAGGCCGGCCACGCCCACGCCCATGATCAGCACGCGCGCCGCCTTGACCGTGCCGGCGGCCGTCATCAGCATCGGCATGAAGCGTTGATAGGCATTCGCGGCCAACATCACCGCTTTATAACCGGCGATGTTGGCTTGACTCGACAGCACGTCCATCGACTGCGCGCGCGTGATGCGCGGCGCGGCCTCCAGGGCGAAGGCGGTGAGGCGCTTGTCGGCCATCGCCGCCAGGTTCTCGGTATCGAAAGGGTTCAGCATGCCGATCAGCGCGGTGCCCGGGGCCATCAGGGTGCGCTCGTCCGCGTTCGGGGCGCGTACCTTCAGCACCAGCTCGGCCTGGAAGGCTTCCTGGGCGCTGCCGATGCGGGCGCCGGCGGCGGCATAGGCATCGTCGGTTACGGAAGCATGCAAGCCGGCGCCGGACTGCACGATGACTTCGTGCTGGGCTGCCAGCTTCTTGACGGTTTCGGGCGTTGCTGCGACGCGTGTCTCACCTGGCCTGGTTTCGGCCGGCACACCAATCTTCATCATGCCTCCGCAAAATTGATAAACTGTCTACAATCTAGCATGCAAAAGTCGACAAGAGCAGTTGTCAATATCGATCAGTGGTATTTCGTAAACAGACCGGCAATTTTCCTGCCCAACGTGTTACAGACCTAGGGATATCCCGCCGTTTTTTGTATCAAATCAAGCAAAAAGTCCGACCAGAACTGTTGCAATGCAGCGTGCGTGCAAGCAATGGCTGTGCCATCAAGGTAAAATGTCGGCACACTACAAGGACGCGCATGACCCATACCTTCAGACCATCAGTGACCGTCGCTGCGATCATTCAGCGCGATGACGGCCGCTTTCTGCTGATCGAAGAGGAAACCAGCGACGGCATCCGGCTGAACCAGCCGGCCGGCCACCTCGACCCATTCGAATCGCTCGAACAGGCGGTGATCCGCGAGGCCATGGAAGAAACCGCCCACGAGTTCGTCCCCGAGGCACTGGTCGGCATGTACATCTCGCGCTACCACTCGAAGTCGCGCGGCACCGACGTCACCTACCTGCGCTTCACCTTCTGCGGCAGGCCGGGCAGGCAATACGACCAGCCGCTCGACGAGGGCATCCTGCGCACCTTGTGGATGACGCGCGACGAACTGGCGGCCTGCCAGGAGCGCCACCGCAGCCCGATCGTGCTGAAGTGCGTGGACGACTACCTGGCCGGCAAGCGCACCGAGCTCGACCTGCTGTACACCGACCATACGGTATTCGATGGCGGTCTTTCAATCAAACCGGACGTAACGTAAGCATGAGCAAGAAAAAAGTCGTGATCGGGATGTCGGGCGGCGTCGACTCCTCGGTCGCGGCCTGGATGCTGAAGGAACAGGGCTATGAAGTCGTCGGCCTGTTCATGAAGAACTGGGAAGACGACGACGATTCCGAATACTGCTCGACGCGCCAGGACTGGATCGACGCGGCCAGCGTGGCCGACGTGGTCGGCGTCGACATCGAAGCCGTCAACTTTGCCGCCGAATACAAGGACCGCGTGTTCGCGGAATTCCTGCGCGAGTACCAGGCCGGCCGCACCCCGAACCCGGACGTGCTGTGCAACGCCGAGATCAAGTTCAAGGCCTTCCTCGACCACGCCATGAAACTGGGCGCCGACCTGATCGCGACCGGCCACTATGCGCGCGTGCGCCAGAACCCGGGGACCGGCAAGTTCGAGCTGCTGAAGGCCTTCGATTCGACCAAGGACCAGAGCTACTTCCTGCACCGCCTGAACCAGGCGCAGCTCTCGAAAGCCCTGTTCCCGCTGGGTGAGATTCCCAAGACCGAGGTCCGCAAGATCGCCGAGAAGCTGCAGCTGCCGAACGCGGCCAAGAAGGACTCGACCGGCATCTGCTTCATCGGCGAGCGCCCCTTCCGCGAATTCCTGGGCCGCTACCTGCAGCACAAGCCGGGCCCGATCAAGCTGGACAACGGCCAGACGGTCGGCGAACACGTCGGCCTGTCCTTCTACACCCTGGGCCAGCGCAAGGGCATCGGCATCGGCGGCCTGAAGTCGCACAAGAACGCGGACGGCACCAGCGAGCCGTGGTTCGTGGCGCGCAAGGACATCGCCAGCAACACCCTCTACATCGTGCAGGGCCACGACCACCCCTGGCTGTTGTCCGCCGAACTTGGCGCGGGCCAGGCCAGCTGGATCGCCGGCGAAGCGCCTGCTCCACGCGCACTGTCCGCCAAGACCCGCTACCGCCAGGCCGACGTCGCCTGCAGCGTGGCGCCGGAAGGCCTGGACCGCTTCAGCCTGCGCTTCGACGAGCCGCAATGGGCGGTGACGCCCGGACAATCGGCGGTGCTGTATGACGGGGATGTTTGCTTGGGTGGTGGGATTATCGATAGCGCCACTGGCGTTTGATCCCGTACTCGTAGCCCGCGGCGTTTGATCGTCGTCCCCGCGAAGGCGTGGACGACGTTTACACGTACGTGTCCGCAGTCGACTGTTGCACCCTTCCGCAAAATTTCACGATTTTTAGCCGCGCTTGCCATTTCTCCATCGAACTGCGCGCCGAAATATCGTAATCTTCACTAATGTTGCCGCACGGCAAAATTTGCACACAGGAGCAGCAATGGCTGAAGACACCAACAACGCGACAGAAGTGCTGTCGTTCCGGCTGGGCGCGGAAGAATATGCGCTCAGCATCCTCAAGGTCCAGGAAATCCGCGGCTACGACAACGTCACCCGCATCGCCAGCGCGCCGGACTACCTGAAGGGCGTGGTCAACCTGCGCGGCATCATCGTGCCGATCGTCGACATGCGCATCAAGTTCAATGTCGGCAACCCGACCTACGACGCGTTCACCGTGGTGATCGTCCTGAACATCAACGGCCACACGATCGGCATGGTGGTCGACAGCGTGTCGGACGTCGTGACCCTGACGCCGGACCAGATCAAGGCCGCGCCGGACCTGGGCGCCAGCGTCGCCGCAGAATACCTGCAGGGCCTGGGCACCGTCGGCGAGCGCATGCTGATCCTGCTCGACATCGACAAGCTGCTCAGCTCCGAAGACATGGGCCTGCTGGCCGCCGCACGGTCCGCCGCCTGACAGTACTGCCTCCCACGGCCGCGGCATGCGCCGCGGCTGTCTGCCTCATCTCGCTTCACCTCCAACAACATCATGAATTTCAGTAATTTCAAACTGCGCACCCGCCTTGCGCTGGGCTTCGGCATCATCTGCGCCATGCTGATCGTCGTTCTCGTGCTGGCCGTGACCATGCTCGGCCGCGTCAACCAGGGTGCCCGCGACATCGTGCAGCAACGCATGCCGAAGATCGAGGCGGCGACCTCGATCCTCGACCAGACCAACAACATCTCGGTGGCGCTGCGCAACCAGATGCTCAACGACGATCCGGCCGACCGCAAGCTGCAGACCGCCAACGTGATGAAGGCGCGCGCCACGATCCAGTCCATCCTCGACGGCTACCACGCCGAGACCACCGCAGGCGCGGAGCGCGAGCTGGCCAACCAGACCGCCGAGCACAACGCCACGTTCGTCAAGGACCAGGACGAGCTGCTCAAGCGCATCGGCGCCGGCGACATCGATGGCGCCAAGGCTTACCTGACCAGCGAATTCCGCCCCCTGCTGCTGGCCTACAAGAAGGTCCTGAACGAGCAGATCAAGCTGCAGAAGACCGCCGTGGCGGCGGCCAGCGACAACGCCGAACTCACTTATTCGGAAACCCGCACGCTGATGATCGGCCTGGGCCTGGCCATCCTGGTGGTGGCGGGCGTCATCGCCTGGCGCATCTCGGCATCGATCGCGGTGCCGGTCGCGCGTGCGCTGGAGGTGGCGAATACCGTCGCCGCCGGCGACCTCACCAGCCGCATCGACGTGACCACCCGCGACGAGATGGGCCAGCTGCTGCAGGCCCTGAAGGCGATGAACGAAAGCCTTGCGCGCACCGTGCGGACCGTGCGCAGCGGCACCGACACCATCGCCACCGCCTCGGGCGAAGTGGCGGCCGGCAGCCTGGACCTGTCCTCGCGCACCGAGCAGCAGGCCAGCTCGCTGGAGGAGACGGCGTCGTCGATGGAAGAGCTGACCTCGACCGTCAAGCAGAACGCCGACAACGCGCGCCAGGCCAATGTGCTGGCGGAATCGGCCTCGAACGTGGCGGCGCGCGGCGGCGCCGTGATCGAGCAGGTGGTCGGCACCATGCGCGAGATCCACGATGCCTCCGGCAAGATCGCCGACATCATCGGCGTCATCGACGGCATCGCCTTCCAGACCAATATCCTGGCGCTGAACGCGGCCGTCGAAGCGGCGCGCGCCGGCGAGCAGGGCCGCGGCTTCGCGGTCGTCGCCGGCGAAGTGCGCAACCTGGCCCAGCGCTCCGCCGCCGCGGCGCGCGAGATCAAGGCCCTGATCGTGGATTCGACCGGCAAGGTCGAGAACGGCAGCAAGCTGGTCGGCGAAGCCGGCAGCACCATGCGCGAAATCGTCGACGGCGTGCGCCGCGTGACCGACATCATGAGCGAGATCACCGCCGCCAGCCACGAGCAGAGCAGCGGCATCGAGCAGATCAACCGGGCGATCGCACAGATGGATGAAGTCACCCAGCAGAATGCGGCGCTGGTGGAGCAGACCTCGGCGGCCGCCGAAGCGATGCAGGACCAGGCGGCGCGCCTGGCGCAGGCGGTGAGTGTGTTCAAGGTGGAGGGCGCGGCGCAGGCCGTGGCGCCGACGCTTTCCAGGCCGCTGAAGCGCGTGGAAACGCCGAAGCTGGCGCAGGCGGCTAAGCCGGCGCAGCGCAAGGAGCCGGTGGCGGCGGAGTGGGAAGCGTTTTAATAAGAACTACCGTCGCCCCCGCGGCTTCTCTACGACGTTCAGGCGCCCCGATGCTGCCTGACGATATTCAGCACCGTAGTGCGAATGGTCCGCAGCACGGTCTCCGCCTTGAAGGGCTTGACGATGAAGCCCTGCACCCCGCGCGTCAGCGCGGCCTGCACCGCGGGTGCGTCGAGGGTGCCGGAAACCATGAAGATCAGTGTCTTCGGCAGATGGGTGCGCAGTTGCTCGACCACGTCGTTGCCGTCCTCGACCTGCTCGCGCGCGATGCAGAAGATGTGCGGGCGGTGCTTCTGCGCCAGCGCGTAGCCGAGCAGGCTGGTATGGGTCTGGCCGGCCACTTCGTAGCCGCCGTCGGTCAGCACGGTGTTGAGCAGGCCGCGCGAGATCGCGTTCGAATCGACAATCACTGCCTTGAGCATCATGGTTTTCCTGTCCTTCCTCAGTTGGCGTCCCACGCCAGCATCTTCCAGCTCACCCCGAGCCTGACGTCGGTCTTCAGGTCGACCAGCTTGCGCGAGACCTCGAGGATCTCGCGCTCGGCGCGCAGGCGCTCGCCCAGCGGGGTCTTGAGGATGCCGGCGCCGGCCATTACCGCGTCCAGGTCGCCGTAGGCGTTCAGCAGGCGCGCCGCGGTCTTCATGCCGATCTTGGAGACGCCCGGCACGCCGTCGGTCGGGTCGCCCATCAGCGCCAGCAGGTCATGGATGCGCTCGGGCGCCACGCCGAACTTGTTGCGCACCCAGGCGTCGTCGTGCCACTCGCCCTTGAAATGGTCCCACACCAGGGCGCCATGGGCGATCAGGGCGTGCAGGTCCTTGTCGGTGGTGGCGACCACCGCATCTCCCCTGCCCTCCGACAGCCAGCGCATGACGCCGGTAGCGATCACGTCGTCGGCCTCGACCTCGGGAATCATGAGCGCGTGCAGGCCGGCCGCGCGCAGGCGCTCGTGGAATTCCGGCAGCGCATTGCGCAGGTCCGAGGGCATCGGCGCCCGTCCCTCGCGGTAGCGCGGATACAGGGCGTGGCGCCAGGTCTGGCCGCCGTAGTCGAAGGCCGCCAGCACGTGGGTCGGCGCATGCGCCTCCAGCAGCTTGCGGAAGGACGAGAAGGCGTGGCGCAGGGCGATGCTGGCCTTCAGGTCGGAGTCCGGCTCCGGACTGGCCTCGTAGACCCGGCGGACGATGTTCAGGCCATCGATGGCCAGCAGCTTTGCCATACTCTCTTACTTGACGAAATCGTACTTCCCGCCCCGTTCGAGCGCGCGCCGGTAGGCCGGACGCGCGTGGATGCGTTCGAGGAAGCCGCTCAGCTTCGGATACTTGCCGTCCAGCCCACCGCGCGCGGCGGCCGCCTCCAGCGGGAAGCTGACCTGGATGTCGGCGGCCGAGAACGCGTCGCCGGCAAACCAGTCGCGCTCCGCCAGCTCGCCCTCGAGGAAGGCCAGGTGCTGGCGGATCTGCGGCAGCACGAAGCTGTCCTTGACCCGGTTGGCGATGGCGCGCGCGATCGGGCGCACGAAGAAGGGCGCCGGCGAATTCTCGACGCGGTCGAACACCAGCTTGAGCAGCAGCGGCGGCATCGCCGATCCTTCCGCATAGTGCAGGAAATAGGTGTAGCGCAGGCGCTCGGGCGTATCGGGCTTCGGTTCCAGGCGGCCGTTGCCGTAACGCCCCACCAGGTATTCGATGATGGCGCCGGACTCGGCCACGATGGTGTCGCCATCCTGGATCACCGGCGATTTTCCCAGCGGGTGCACGGCGCGCAGCTCCGGCGGCGCCAGCATCGTCTTCGGGTCGCGCTGGTATTTTTTGATCTCGTACTCCAGGCCGAGTTCCTCCAGCAGCCACAGGATGCGCTGGGAGCGGGAGTTGTTCAGGTGGTGGACGATGATCATCGGCTGGCGGTGGTCGGGAAAATGGCGCTAGCTTAACATTTTGCCTCGCAATTGCGTACCGCTCCCCGCTTGGGTAATATGCTTGAATGCAACTTTTAACAATCTAGGAGACCCCCCGATGCCGCGCCCCAGCCTGCCGACCCTGTCCATTCTTCCCCTGCTGTTCGCGGCGCTCGGCGGCACGGCCATGGCCCAGACGCCGGCGATGGCGCCCGACATCCCGTCCGACAAATTCTCGATCACGCTCCCGAATGCCGACTACGTGAAGCGGGAGGTGATGATCCCGATGCGCGATGGCGTCAAGCTGCACACCGTGATCGTGATCCCGAAGGGAGTCAGCCACGCCCCGATCATGCTGACCCGCACGCCGTATAACGCCTCCGGCCGCACCGCCCGCATGAAGAGCCCGCACATCACCTCGCTGCTGGGCGACGGCGACGATGCCTTCATCGAGAACGGCTATATCCGCGTGTTCCAGGACGTGCGCGGCAAGTACGGCTCGGAAGGCGACTACGTGATGACGCGTCCGGTGCGCGGCCCGCTGAACAATACCCAGGTCGACCACAGCACCGATGCCTGGGACACCATCGACTGGCTGGTCAAGAACGTCAAGGAATCGAACGGCAAGGTCGGCATGGTCGGCTCGTCCTACGAGGGCTTCACGGTGCTGATGGCGCTGGTCGAACCGCACCCGGCGCTGAAGGCGGCAGTGCCGATGAGCCCCATGGTCGACGGCTGGCGCGGCGACGACTGGTTCCACAACGGCGCCTTCCGCAATACCAACCTGGCCTATATCGCCGGCCAGAACGCGGCGCGCGGCAAGGGCGAGGAGATCGTCACCGGCATCCACGACGACTACGACGCCTTCCTGCGCGCCGGTTCGACCGCGGACTACGCCCACATCTACGGCGTCGACCAGCTGAACTTCACGAAGAAGATCTTCGAGCATCCGGCCTACGACAGCTACTGGCAGGAGCAGGCGCTGGACCGCATCCTGGCGAAGAAACCCTTGACGGTGCCGACCATGACCGTGGTCGGCCGCTGGGACCAGGAAGACATCTACGGCGCCTACGCGACCTATGCCGCGGTGGAGCCGAAGGACAAGGACAACAAGCTGAATTCGCTGGTGGTCGGTCCGTGGCGCCACAGCGGCGTGAATTACGATGGTTCCTCGCTGGGCGCCCTGAAGTTCACCGGCGACACCGCCCGCCAGTTCCGCCGCGAAGTCATGCTGCCCTTCTTTGACCAGTACCTGAAGGATGGCGCCCCGGCCTTCGACACCCCGCCCGTATGGAGTTACCAGACCGGCGTGAACCGCTGGCGCCGCCTGGAGCAGTGGCCGCTGGTCCCGAGTTCGACCGCGCTGTACCTGAAGCCGGGCTTCGGTCTCGGCTTCGGCAAGGATGAGATGCGAAGCGATGCCAAGGGCGCGGCCTTCGACGAATACGTGTCCGATCCGGCGAAACCGGTGCCCTTCGTGCCGCGTCCGGTGCGCATGGGCGAAGGCACGGTCTGGAAGCCCTGGCTGGTGACCGACCAGCGTTCGTATTCCGACCGCCCGGACGTGCTGACCTATGTGAGCGAACCGCTGAGCAAGCCCCTGGAACTGGCCGGCGAGCCGATGGTGAACCTGTTCGCCTCGACGTCCGGCACCGACAGTGACTGGGTGGTCAAGCTGATCGACGTGTATCCGGACGAGGTCGCGGCCCAGCCGGAGATGGGCGGCTACCAGCTGCCGATCGCGATGGACATCCTGCGCGGCCGCTACCGCCAGGGCTTCGACAAACCGGCGGCCATCCCGGCCAACAAGGCCGAGCGCTACCGCTTCGCACTGCCGAACGTCGACCACGTCTTCCTGCCGGGCCACCGCATCATGGTGCAGATCCAGTCCAGCTGGTTCCCGCTGTACGACCGCAACCCGCAGACCTTCGTGCCCAACATTTTCCATGCCAGGGCGGGCGACTTCCGCAAGGCGACCCAGCGGGTCTACCACGCGCCGGGCATGGAAAGCGCGATCGAACTGCCGGTCGTTTCGGCTGGGAAATAAACACTGCCGAGCCGGCCAGCCGTTGTGGCCGGCCGGCGACATTGTGTCAACCGGACAGGGCTTCCTTAACAAACACGTGTAGGCTGAACCCAGCATTTCATTTACCGCGGGGTCGTCCCGCACCATGCGAGGTCCACCATGAAGCACCTGTTGTCCGCCACCGCACTGCTGCTTGGCAGTGCGCTCGCCCATGCCCAGTCGGCCCACTGGACCTTCACCTACACCGGCTTCTACGACCATGAAGCCGCGGTCTTCCTGCCCGGCATGCAGATCTCCGGTTCCTTCACCGGCACCGACCTGAACGCCGACGGCGTGCTCGAACTCGGCGAGCTGAATTCGCTGACCATCGGCTCGATGGACTACATCGCCTGCGGCACCAGGAGCAATGCCTACTACCACTGCGGGGCCGACAGCTTCGTGTTCTCGCCCGACAAGGGACTGTCCTTCAGCCTGGGCGAATACGGCAGCGACCCCGAGGGCTGGCGCGGCGGCGGCCACCTGATCGAGTCCGGCAAGATGAGCTACGAATACCAGTTCGATCCTTACACCACCACCGAGCACCACCTGTACTGGACCGAGGGCACGGTCCTGAGCATGATGTCGGCCTCGCCGGTGACGCCGGTGCCGGAGGCGCCTGCGTGGGCGATGCTGGCGGCGGGGCTTGGGGCCGTGGGTTTGTGGCGCCGGCGGCCTGCGAAGTTTGCGTTCTTAGTCCGTCAGTAATGGTAGCGGCAGGAGATGATGACAAGCTCTTCATCCTGCACTTCGTAGACCAGGCGGTTTGTCTCGTCTATCCGGCGCGACCAGCAGCCGCTCAGGCTGTGTTTCAGGGCCTCGGGCTTGCCGATCCCTTCGAACGGGCTTCTCTGCGCGTCCTTGATCAGATCATTGATACGTTTGAGTGTCTTCCGATCTTGCGTTTGCCAATAGATGTAGCTGTTCCAGGCTTCATCCGTGAACTTCAGGTTTCGCATGATGCGCCTCTTCGGCTTCCAGAGTATCGATCAGTTCCCGGGACTGAGCCTGGCCGGAACGGGCTTGGGCGAGGGACTTGGCAAGATGCGCGGCGTTTGCCGGAGAGCTCAGCAGGTGCACTGTTTCCATGAGGCTGCTGTAGTAATCGAAGGACATGACAACGGCATCGGGAGCATCACGGCGCGAGATTACCGTTACGTCTGCATCTTCGACCACTTGATCGATCACAGTACGAAGGCTGTTACGCGCGTCGGAAAAGTTGACGATTCTCATTTGCCATCTCCAGAAGAATATTGACTTGTACAATATATAGTACAACTCTAAGTATAGCGCAAATAGCCTGGATCGCAAGCGAGCCCGATCACGGTTCGTCAACGTACCGAGTCATCCTCGCCGCTCGCCTACCATCGCAGGCATGGGCAACATCTACATCGGCATCTCGGGCTGGCGTTACGACCCCTGGCGCGGGGTGTTCTATCCGCCGGGTCTGGTCCAGGCGCGCGAGCTGGATTACGCATCGCGCTTCCTTCCCACCATCGAGATCAACGGTTCCTTCTATGCGCTGCAGCGGCCCGCGAGCTACGCGGCCTGGTATGCGGCCACGCCGCCCGGCTTCGTGTTCGCGGTGAAGGGCAACCGCTTCCTCACCCACATGCTCAAGCTGCGCGGGATCGAGACGCCGCTTGCCAACGTGCTGGCCTCGGGCGCCGCCACGATGCCAAGATGACGGGACGTTCGCTGCTGGAGATCGACGCCGTGCGCCCGCTGCGCCACGCGGTCGAGGTGCGCCACGAGAGCTTCCACGACGAGGCCTTCATCGCCCTGCTGCGCAGGTACAAGGTGGCGCTGGTGGTGGCGGACACCGCGGGCAAGTGGCCGGACTGGGAAGACGTCACCGCGGACTTCGTCTACATCCGCCTGCACGGCGAGCATGAGCTGTATGCGAGCGGGTACGAGGACGATTCGCTGGCGCGCTGGGCGGCGCGGATACGCTCGTGGAGCGAAGGGAAGCAGCCGGAGGATGCGCGGCTGGTGTCTTCGATACCGCCGCCGAAGGCCGGGAGCCGGGATGTGTACTGCTACTTCGACAACGACATCAAGGTGCGGGCGCCGTTCGATGCGAAGCGCTTGATGGCATTGCTGGACGTGGAATGGCGGCCTGCGGCCTAGAAATGGTGGATCTAGCGCTTCACATGCACCTGGATGATCTTGCGCCCCTGCGCATCCTGCTCCGGCATCGGCTCCGTTTCGCAGGTCCCGCAGGTATCGCAGCCGCTGCCGCAGCCCGCGTCCTTGTCGAGCCAGCGCGCCAGCAGGCCGCGGCCAGAGCCGTCCGAGAACTTGTAGACGATCTTGCGGCGCCAGGACAGCGGCAGGTATTTGCCCGCCGCGTACAGCGCCGCGAGCAGCACGATCATGCCGACGACCAGATACTGGACCATTTCAGCTCCCCAGCGCCCAGCGCGCGACGTGGTAGGTGATGAAGGAAGCCGTGTAGGCCAGCGCGAACATGTAGCCGGCCATCAGGAAGGCGTAGCGGATGCTGCCGGTCTCGCGGCGCACGACGGACAGGGTCGACAGGCACTGCGGCGCGAACACGTACCAGGCCAGCAGCGACAGCGCGGTCGCCAGGCTCCAGGAATGGGCGATCAGCGGCGCCAGCGAGGTGGCGACGTCGTCGCCGCCGCTGGACAGCGCGTACACGGTGCCGAGCGCGCCGACCGCGACTTCGCGCGCGGCCATGCCGGGCACCAGCGCGATGCAGATCTGCCAGCCGAAGCCGATCGGCTCGAAGACCACCGCCAGGGCGCGTCCCAGCATGCCGGCCACGCTGTAGTAGATCGGCGGATGGGTCGCCCCTTCCGGCGCGCCCGGGAAGCTCGACAGGAACCAGACCAGCACCATCAGGGTCAGGATCACGGTGCCGACGCGGGTCACGAAGATCTTCGCGCGTTCCCACAGGCCCAGGGCCAGGTTCTGCAGGTGGGGCCAGTGGTAGGCCGGCAGTTCCAGCATCAGCGGGTGATGACCCTTGGCGCGCGCGGCGCGCTTGAAGAACCAGGCCACGCCCATCGCGCTGACGATGCCGGCCGCGTACAGCAGGAACAGCACCAGGCCCTGCAGGTTGATGCCGGCGCCGAGCTGGCGGTTCGGGATGAAGGCCGCGATCACCAGCGCATACACCGGCAGGCGCGCCGAGCAGGTCATCAGCGGCGCGATCATGATCGTCACCAGGCGGTCGCGCGGGTTCTGGATCGTGCGCGCCGCCATCACGCCGGGGATCGCGCAGGCGAAGGAAGACAGCAGCGGAATGAAGGCGCGTCCGGACAGGCCGACGCCGCCCATCAGGCGGTCGAGCAGGAAGGCCGCGCGCGGCAGGTAGCCGCAGTCCTCGAGGATCAGGATGAAGAAGAACAGGATCAGGATCTGCGGCAGGAACACCAGCACGCTGCCGACGCCGCCGAAGATACCCTCGACGATCAGGCTGCGCAGCGGGCCTTCGGCCATGCTGGAACCGATCCAGCGGCCGAGTCCCTCGACGCCGTTCTTGATCAGGTCCATCGGCACGGCGGCCCAGCTGAACACGGCCTGGAACACCAGGAACATCAGCGCGGCCAGGATCACCGGGCCCAGCACCGGATGCAGCACGACCCGGTCGATCTGCTCGGAGAGGTTGCCGGTGTCCTTGTCGAAGCTGACGCAGGCCCCGATGATGCGGCGCACCTCGCGCTGGGTCTCCTCGACCGGCACGGCGTCGATCGCGGAAAGCGCGCGCGGCTTGACCGGCGCGTCGAAGGACAGCGCTTCGAGCGCTTTCAGCAGGCCTTTCTCGCCGCCGGACTGCACGGCCACGGTCTCGACCACCGGCATGCCCAGCTCTTGCGACAGTTTTCCGGTGTCGATCTCGATGCCGCGCTTGTTGGCGACGTCGACCATGTTCAGGGCCAGCACCATCGGCAGGCCCAGGCGCTGGATCTCGAGCACCAGGCGCAGGTTCAGGCGCAGGTTGGTGGCGTTGACGACGCACACCACGGCGTCCGGCGACTGTTCGCCGGCGCGCAGGCCGGCCACCACGTCGCGCGTGATGGCTTCGTCGGGGGTGTGGGCGGACAGGCTGTAGGCGCCCGGCAGGTCGAGCACGCGCATGGCGCGACCGCCCGGCAGGGTGAAACTGCCTTCCTTGCGTTCGATGGTGACGCCGGCGTAGTTCGCGACCTTCTGCCGCGCGCCGGTGAGGCGGTTGAACAGCGCGGTCTTGCCGCAGTTCGGATTACCCAGCAGGGCGATGAGCGGCGCCCTGGCCGCTGCCTGGACCTGCTGTTCTACTGCTCCCATGTATATATGGCCTTATTCCGGCTGGATCGAGATCAGCGCCGCTTCGAAACGGCGCAGGGCGAAAGTGGACTGGCCGACCTTCACCGCCACTGGGCCGCCGGGCAGGCCGCCCTTCAGCATGCGGATTCGTTCGCCGGGGACGAAGCCGAGCTCCAGCAGGCGGCGCGAGACGTCGGCGCCATCGCCACCATGGCTGGGGGCGAGATGGATCACGGTGGCGCTCTGGCCCGCCTTCAAGGCGTCGAGCGTGGTCAGGGTCGGTGCAAGAGTCATGATGTCGCTTCCAATCGAATTCGGCTGCAGCGCTGATGAGACATGTGAGCATCATAAACCTAAATGCGAATTATTTCTATTTGCGATTTGTCTACTTGTGTTCACTCTGCCTCGATTACGCGACAAAACGCTTGCATTCAGGCTTCGACTTCGGGAGAATACAAAACATAATGAGAATGATTCGCATTATAGACCAAACAACACCGGAATAAAGACCATGATCGTCTGCGTCTGCAACAACATCTCCGACCGTGAAATCCGCCAGGCCGTCGAAATGGGCCTGACCTCGATGTCCGACCTGTACAAAGAGCTCGGCGTCGGCACCTGCTGCGGCAAATGCGTCAGCTATGCCCGCGAGGTGATGAACGAACACCTGGAATCGACCACCACGGTCACCGAGCTGCGCCGCACCACGGTGGCCGGCCTGGCCGCCTGATTTTTCCGAATCGTCCCGGCCGTCGCCGCGCCTGCGGCGCCAGCGACGCCGGTCCAGTTTTACAAGCGCCATGACCTCATAGCAAAGCGTGGGATTGCCGCACACATATCGATGCGCGAAGCGGCCGATGCGCGGCGCGTCCTGATAACATGGTGCTTCCGAAGCAGCCATCTCGCCTGTCTTATGCCCGTCATCCCGTTTCGCAATCCGAGGACGCCGCCGCCCCCGTTTACGGTTCAACCGCCTCCCACACCTTCGCGCCGCGCCGTCGCCGTCAAGTGGCTGCGCAAGATGCATGGCTGGATCGGCCTGTGGGGCGCCGTGCTCGGCCTGCTGTTCGGCAGCACCGGCATCCTCCTGAACCACCGCGCGGTGCTGAAGATTCCCGCCGCGCAAACCCAGGAAAGCACGGTGCAGGTGCCCCTGCCCGACCCGGCCCCGGCCGACCCGCAGGCGCTGGCCGCCTGGCTGAAATCCTCGCTCAAGCTCGCCCCCGATCCGGCGCGCGTGAAACTCGATCCGGCCCGCACCGTGGCCTGGGGCGACCGCACCATGGTCCAGCCGGCGCGCTGGAGCGCCAGTTTTACGTCCCCCTCCGGGACGGTAGCGGCCGAGTACTGGGTCGGCAACAACTACGTGACCCTGAAACGCACCGAGAACAATGTCTTCGCCACCCTCACCAACCTGCACAAGGGCGTGGGCATGAGCGTGGGCTGGATCCTGCTGGTGGACACGCTGGCCGGCTCGATCATCCTGCTGTCGCTGTCCGGAATGGTGTTGTGGGCGCTCACCAACCGCAGGCGCACGGTGGGCATCGCGATCGCCTCGGTCTCGCTGCTGCTGGCCGGCGGTGTGGCGCTGGCATCGATATAAGGATGGCGGGCCCCGCGGTTTTGCTATGATGCCGATATCACGTCAACAATAAAGGGCACTCCATGAAGGGCGATCCGAACATCATCCGCGCACTCAATGCGCAGCTGACCAACGAACTGACTGCGGTCAACCAGTACTTCCTGCATGCGCGCATGTACAAGCACTGGGGCTTCACACGCCTCGGCAAGAAGGAATACGACGAGTCGATCGGCGAGATGAAGCATGCGGACCGGCTGATCGACCGCATCCTGATGCTGGACGGCCTGCCCAACCTGCAGGCCCTGCACAAGCTGCTGATCGGCGAGTCGACCCAGGAAATGCTGGAATGCGACCTCAAGCTCGAGCGCGCCGCCCAGCAGACCATCAAGGACGGCATCGCCGCCTGCGAGACCGTGCGCGACTACGTCTCGCGCGACCTGCTGCTGGACATCCTCGAAGATACCGAGGAGCACATCGAGTGGCTGGAAACCCAACTCGACCTGATCGTCAAGGTGGGTATCCAGAACTACCTGCAGTCGCAGATGGGCGACGTCAGCGAGGAGTAAACGCCGACGCCGAAGCGGCAGCCGGGTCGCGCCAGCGCGTGACCCATTTGTCGTAGAAGTTCAGGTCACGCGGCACCGCGCCGGCGACCGCGCAGATCGCGCCGGCGAATTCGTTGGCGCGCGCCAGGGTCAGTTCGAGCGGCCAGCCGCGCATGCGGCCCAGCAGGAAGATCGCCGAGAAGGCGTCGCCCGCCCCCACCGTGTCGATCACGAAGGGCGGCGCCGGGTTGTCGCGGTTGGCGATCAGGCCGCCGTCCGCCAGGAACACCACCGAGCCGCGGTGGCCCAGGGTCACGATCAGGGTTTCCAGGCCGAAGCGGTCCATCAGCGCGCGGCAGGCCGCGTGCACTTCCTCGGTGGCCAGCGGCGCATCGCTCGGGCCGATCTGGAAATACCACTGGAACAGCGCCTGCAATTCCTCTTCATTGACCTTGACGATGTCGGCCGCCTCGAGCGAACGCGTGACGGTGCTTTCCTCGTACTGGCCGGGACGCAGGTTGAGGTCGAGGTAGCGCTTGGCCGGCGTCGCGTCGAGCACGGCGGCCAGGGCGGCGCGCGAACGCTGTTCGCGCTGGGCCAGGGTGCCGAAGTAGACGATGCCGGCATCGGCGTTCGCCAGGCTGGCGGCGGCGGCGGCGGCGTCGATGAAGTCGTAGGCCTGGCGCGGCAGGATGCGGAAGCGGTGGCCCTGGCCGCTCCTTTCGACCACCACGCGGCCGGTTTCCTCCATCGGGTCGTGCTGCAGGCCGGCGTCGCTCATCGCGAAACGCTCGAACTCGCCGCGCACGGCCTGGCCGTTGCGGTCGCGGCCGATGCGGGTGATCATCAGGCTTGGGGCCATGAAGGCGGCCAGGTGGCGCGCGACGTTGAAGGGCGCGCCGCCCACCACCTGCTCGGTCGGGAATTCGTCGACCAGGGCTTCGCCGAACACGACCGTGGTCGGCGCGGATGCGCTTATTGCGGCGCTCACGAGGCGATAACCGGCACGGTGTCCTTGAAGGACTGGCGTTCCGACAGCTTGTCGAACAGGCGCGCCAGGTTCGGGTGCTCGCCGCGCCAGTCGATGGCGGGGAAGCGCAGGGACAGCCAGCCCAGCACGCAGCCGACCGCGACGTCGGCCAGGGTGTAGTGGATCCCCATGCAGAACGGCTGCTCGCCGAGGTTGTCGGACATGACCTGCAGGCCCTTGCTGACCTTGCCCATCTGGCGCTCGATCCAGGCCTGGCTCTGCAGCTCGGCGGGGCGCTGGGTGCGCTCCAGGTAGGCCAGCACGGCCGCATCGCCGACGCCGTCGGCCAGCGCTTCCCAGACCTTGACGTCGGCGCGGTCGCGGCTGTTGGCGGGCAGCAGTTTGCACACCGGGGTCAGCGTGTCCAGGTACTCGGCGATCACGCGCGAGTCGTACATCGCGCTGCCGTCTTCCATCACCAGGCAGGGCACCTTGCCGAGCGGGTTGGTGGCGCTGATCTTCGTATCGGCCGACCAGACGTTGTCGAGCTCGAACACATAGTCGAGCTTCTTCTCTGCCAACACGACGCGCACCTTGCGCACATAAGGACTCGTGACGGAACCGATGAGTTTCATAAATGCTCAGATTAGGGGACTGACTGACAGTATAGCATCGGGCAATGACCGGATAATGGCGTGGGAAAGGCGTGCAACGCTGTCCACATTCGGCTTGACAAACCCGGTTCGCGCAGGCTCCCGATGGTAAAATCGCGCTTTTGCACTCATCCCCGCCCGCCATGACCTCTACCGCCTCCTCCTCCACCCTGTCGGCCCTGTCCCCGCTGGACGGCCGCTACGCCGCCAAGACCGACAAGCTGCGTCCGATCCTGTCGGAAGCCGGCTTCATGCACCACCGCGTGAAGGTGGAGATCGCCTGGCTGCAGGCACTGTCGCAGGCCGGCTTTGCCGAACTCAAGCCATTCTCGCCCGAGGCGAACGCCCTGCTCGACAAGCTGGCCGCCGACTTCTCGGAGCTTGATGCCGCCCGTATCAAGGAAATCGAAGCCGTCACCAACCACGACGTCAAGGCCGTCGAGTACTGGCTGAAGGAAAAGGTCAAGGACGTGCCGGAACTGGTCGCGGCCAGCGAGTTCATCCACTTCGCCTGCACCTCGGAAGACATCAACAACACCTCGCACGGCATGATGCTGAAAGCGGCGCGCGACGGCGTGATGCTGCCGGCCCTGCAATCCATCATCGCCAGGCTGACCGAGATCGCCCACGTCAACGCCGACCTGCCGATGCTGTCGCGCACCCACGGCCAGACCGCCAGCCCGACCACCCTCGGCAAGGAATTCGCCAACGTGGTCGCGCGCCTGCAGCGCGCCGTCAAGCGCATCGAAGGCGTCGAGATCCTCGGCAAGATGAATGGCGCGGTCGGCAACTACAACGCGCACCTGGCAGCCTACCCGGGCTTCGACTGGCCGGCGTTCAGCAAGAACGTGATCGAACAGCGGCTGGGCCTGACCTTCAACCCCTACACCATCCAGATCGAGCCGCACGACTACATGGCCGAGCTGTTCGACGCGATCTCGCGCACCAATACGATTTTGCTCGACCTGAACCGCGACATCTGGACCTATGTCTCGCTGGGTTACTTCAAGCAGAAGCTGAAGGCCGGCGAAATCGGTTCGTCGACCATGCCGCACAAGGTCAACCCGATCGACTTCGAGAACTCGGAAGGCAACCTGGGCCTGGCCAATTCGGTGCTGCGCCACATGGCCGACAAGCTGCCGGTCTCGCGCATGCAGCGCGACCTGACCGACTCGACCGTCCTGCGCAATATCGGCGTCGGCTTCGGCTACGCCCTGCTGGCCTACGACAGCTGCCTGCGCGGCCTGAACAAGCTGGAAGTGAACCCGCTGCGCCTGGAGCAGGACCTGGACGCCAACTGGGAAGTGCTGGCCGAGCCGGTGCAGACCGTGATGCGCCGCTACGGCATCGAGAACCCCTACGAGCAGCTGAAGGAACTCACCCGCGGCAAGGGCATCACCCGCGAAGCGCTGCAGGAGTTCATCGGCAAGCTGGCCATGCCGCAGGAAGCCAAGGCCCTGCTGCTGGCGATGACCCCGGCCAACTACACCGGCCTCGCGGCCCAGCTGGCCAAGGCGATCTGAGTGTTTCCGGCCCCGTCAGCGGGGCCGGGATCTGAGTTTTTCCGGCCCCGTCAGCGGGGCCGGATAAGGTGTTTTTGACAGATCTCGAGGACGGCATCGACGCATTGCCCGATGCTGTCCCTGGCGGTATGCAGCTCCAGCTCCGGCGCCGCCGGCGCCTCGTAGGGCGATGAGATGCCGCTGAATTCCTTCACTTCCCCCGCCCGTGCGCGCCGGTACAAGCCCTTGACGTCGCGCCGTTCGCAGTCGGCCACGCTGGCGTTGCAATAGATCTCGAAAAAGTGTCCCTCCGGCAGCAGCCGGCGCGCCCGCTCGCGGTCCTGCGCAAACGGCGAGATCAGCGCCGTCAGCACGATCGCGCCCGATTGCGCGAACAGGGACGCCACCTCGCCCACCCGGCGGATGTTCTCGTGCCGGTCCGCGTTCGAAAAGCCGAGGTCGCTGCACAGGCCCTGGCGCAGCCTGTCGCCGTCCAGCACGAAGGCGCGGCAACCGAGCGCGTGCAGACGCCGCTCGACGCTGCTGGCCAGGGTCGACTTGCCCGAGCCGGACAGGCCGGTGAACCACAGCACCGCCGGCGCGTGGCCGTGCAGGCGTTCGCGTTCGCGCGGATCGATCAGCGCTGCCACACCAGCTTCACGCCGACGCTGCGTCCCACTTCGCTGCGGAACTGGGACACGCCGTATTCGCCGTGGCTGCCGTTCAGATTGTTGCCGATGACGGACAGCTCCATGCCCGGCGCGAAACGCCACCCGAAGCGCAGGTCGAGCGCATTGTAGGCCGGCACTTCAGGCCGTCCGGTGGCGCCGACGTGGCGCACCGCCAGTTCGAGCTCGCGCGCGCTGTCGAAGGCATAACTGGAGCGCAGCTGGGCCGTGTAGGCCGGATCGGTGCCGGTGGTCGCCACGCTGCCGGCGTCGACGCTGCCGGGCTTCAGCGTGAAGCGCTCGTGCAGCGCCGTCAGGCCGCCCGACAGGCGCCAGGCATCGCTCATCTGGTAGCTGCCCCAGGCTTCGAGGCCATGCGCCCGGCCTTCCATCAGGTTGCCGAATTCGATCGTGCCGGCGGGCGTGATGTCCTGGGTGCGCAGGTGGTCGTACAGGTTGCGGAAGGCCGTGACCGAATACGACATCCGCTGTCCGACCTGGCCGCGGTAGCCGAGTTCGAACACGCGCGCCACTTCGGAGCGCACCCGCGGACCGCCGGCCAGCAGATAGGGCGGCGCACCGGGGACGTAGGCGTCGACGTCCAGGCGCGACGGTGCGCGCACGGTGCGCGAATAGCTGGCCCACAGCGAGTGCGCCGGCGAGACCCGCCAGGACAGGCGCAGGGTCGGCAGGAATTCGGCGCCGGTATAGGGGTTGCGCTCATAGCGCGCGCCGGCCGTCAGGCGCAGGTCGTCGCGCAGCGCCATCTCATCCTGGGCGAACAGGCTGGCCCAGGGCTGGCGGTCGCTGGCCGGCAGGAAGGCGACGAAGCGGCTGTTGTCGACCTTGTCCCAGCTGTAGCGGTACTCGCCGCCCCACACGATGCTGTGCATGCCCCACTTGGGGAGCGAGTGCTGGAGCTGGAGGTCGGCGATGTCGACCGAATCCGTGAAGGTGGGCGGCACCTGGCGGTAGCGGTGATCGACATAGGCCTGGGCGCTGAGGCTGCCGCCGCCTTCGAGCGCATGCTCCCAGCGTCCGGTCAGGTTGGCGCCGCGCGTGATGATGTCGTCGACCCCGACGCTGGCGCCCGGCGCGGCGATGGCGCCCGGCGCCGGCTGGCCCTGGCGGCCGCGCCAGGCGTTGCCGTTGAGGCTGATGCGGTCCTGGCCGCGCTCCCAGTCGGAGCGGAAGCCGACCTGGCCCTGGTCCCAGGCGTCGTCGATCGGCGCACCGCTGGCGAGTTCGCTGTGACCCAGGCCGAACACCTTGCCGTACACCCGCCAACTGTGTTCCGGACCGCCCGCACCGTGGCGGAAGGCGGCTTGGGCGCCGTCGCTGTCGCCGCGCAGCACCAGCAGGTCGCCGCGGGTATCGGCCGCATGGCGGGTGGTGATGTTGATGACGCCATTCACGGCATTCACGCCCCACAGCGTGCCGCCGGGGCCGCTGATCACCTCGATGCGTTCGATGTCTTCCAGCATGACGTCGGGCTCGTCCCAGAACACGCCCGAGAACAGCGGCGAATACACGGAACGGCCGTCGATCATCACCAGCAGCTTGTTGGCGGGGCTGTTGCTGGAACCGTTCATGCCGCGCGCGGAAATGTAGTAACCGGAATTGTTGGAGCGCGCCACTTCCAGGTTGGGCGCCAGGCGCAGCGCTTCGGCCAGGCTGCGGCTGCCGGAACGGCGGATGTCGTCGGCGGTGATCACGAACACCGAGGCCGGCGCATCCTGCAGGCGTTCCGGCCGCTTGGACACCGACGTCACCTCGATGTTCGCCAGTTCCTCGATCGACAGGTCGGCGAATTCGGCCTGGCGCTCGCCGCCCGTACGCTCGCTCGACTGTTCGCCCGCATGCGCGCAGGTGGCCAGGACCACGCCCAGCAAAAGGAGGGGCAGGCGGAGCGCAAACGGCGCCCGGCCGGGAGCGGACGACATCATAAGGTGTTCGAGGAAATATTCATGGCCGACAATTATCATTGATAAATCGGCCAAGTCAACATTTTACCTTCGTCACACCCTCATCCGATGGGAGCTTTTTCCGATTGTTCCGCCAGCTGAACAATGTTATCCGTTTTGCTGGCTTCCTGACGCCCCATGGAATTGTTAAAGTACGGAATCAATACACCAGCTATTTTGTTAAGATCTTGTTCCGACAAGAATATTTTCCGGAGTCAAACATGTACGAGCGGCAGCGGCAGGAGCAGAAGTCTTACACCACGACCGCGATCGCGCTTCACTGGCTGATCGCCGTGCTGATCGTGGGCGCCTTCACGCTCGGCCTGGTGATGACGGACATCCCGGGCTTTTCGCCGACCAAGCTGCGCTACTACTCCTGGCACAAATGGGCCGGCGTGACCGTGCTGCTGCTGGCCGCCCTGCGCCTGCTGTGGCGCCTGAAGAACCGTCCGCCGGCGCTCGCGGCATCGATGCCGGCCTGGCAGCAAAGCGCGGCCCATGGCCTGCACCACCTGCTCTACCTGTTCATGTTCGCCGTGCCCGTCTCGGGCTACCTGTATACCCTGGCGGCCGGCGTCCCGGTCAAGTACTTCGGCCTGTTCCAGCTGCCGGTGTTCTACGCCAAGAATCCGGCCCTGGCCGACATCCTCAAGCCAATGCACTACTGGCTGAACATGGCCATGGCGGCCCTGGTCGCCCTGCACCTGCTGGCCGCCCTGAAGCACCAGATCCTCGACCGCGACGGCACCATGCGCCGCATGCTGCCCGGTCGTTCCATTTGAAGGAGAAAGCATGAAAACCACCTCTTCCCTGGCCGGCATCCTCCTCGGCGTCGCCCTGGCCGCGAACGCCGCGCCGCTCAAGACCGACGTCGCCCACAGCAGCGTATCGGCCGTTTTCAAGCAGATGGATGTGCCGGTCGAATCCAGTTTCAAACGATTCGACGCCCGGATCGACTACGACGCCGCGCACCCGGACAAGGCCAGCGCACGGGTCGACATCGACACCGCCAGCTTCGACATGGGCCAAGCCGACTACAACAAGGAAATCGCGAAGAAGGAGTGGTTCAACTCGGCCCAGTTCCCGAAGGCGACCTTCGTCTCGTCGTCGATCAAGCCGGCAGGCAGCAACAAGCTGACCGTCACCGGCAAGCTGACCATCAAGGGCAAGACCGCCGAGGTCAGCTTCCCGCTCAACGTGAAGCCCGAAGGCGGCAGGCAGGTATTCGAAGGCCAGCTGCCGATCAAGCGCCGCGCCTTCAACGTCGGCGAAGGCGAGTGGCAGGACACCAGCATCGTCGCCGACGACATCGTCATCAAGTTCCGCGTCGCCGCGGGTTAATTAGCAGCAGTTAATAGGCAGCATCCACACTAACGAAGGAAACCCGTCACATGAAACTGAAGCACCTGAGCATCGCCCTCCTGGCCGCAGCATTCGCAAGCAGCGCCTTCGCCGCCGACAGCTACAAGATCGACCCGAGCCACACCTACCCGAGCTTCGAAGCCGACCACTTCGGCGGCCTGTCGGTCTGGCGCGGCAAGTTCAACAAGACCGACGGCGGCATCGTGCTGGACCGCGCGGCCAAGACCGGCACCGTCGACATCGTCATCGACGCCAACAGCATCGACTTCGGCAACGACAAGCTGAACGAGCACGCCAAGAAGGCGGAGATGTTCGACGTCGCCAAGTTCCCGACCGCGACCTACAAGGGCAAGCTGGTGTTCAACGGCGACACCCCGGCAACGGTCGACGGCGAACTGACCCTGCACGGCGTGACCAAGCCGGTCACCCTCACCGTCAACAAGTTCAAGTGCATCATCAACCCGATGCTGAAGAAGGAAGTGTGCGGCGCCGACGCCTCGGCCACCTTCAAGCGCAGCGACTTCGGTGTGAGCTACGGCGAGTCCTTCGGCTTCAATATGGACGTCAAGCTGGCGATCCAGGTCGAAGCGGTCAAGCAGTAATTTTTGACCGGACGTAAAAAAACCTCGGCGCCGCAAGGCGCCGAGGTTTTTTATCGTTCAAGGAAAATTAACGGCCGTCGCGATCCAGGTCACCCGGCATGGCGCGCTCGACGCGATCCCAGGCTGCACGGCTGGCCGACTTGGCCTGCTCCCACGACAGGCGCGAATGGCCTTTCACGCGATCCCATTCATCGGCCATGTGCGGCTCGGCCAGGTCGTAGGACGGGTAGCGGCGGGCGTTGTTGTAGCCCAGCGCATAGGCCGGCGAGTAGTCGTCGTAGCTGTAGCCCGGCGAGTAGTACGGCTGGGTCTGGTAGTTGGTGCGCCAGTAGTTGTCTTCCTCGGTCGGGTTGACCAGGTGGCCGGCGCCCTTGCCGGCCATGCCGCCGGCGATGCCGCCGATGGCCGCGCCGGCCGCCATGCCGACCGGACCGCCGACCGCGCCCAGCGCCGCACCGGCCGCCGCGCCGCCGCCCGCGCCGACGCCGCCGGCCAGGTTGTGCTCATGCAGCTGGTCGCCCGGTTTCGGGTTCACGACTTCACCCGCGCCCTTGCCGGCCATGTCGCCGGCAATGCCGCCGACGACCGCGCCAGCCACCGCGCCGATCGGGCCTCCGACGGCGCCGATCGAAGCACCGGCCAGCGCGCCGCCGGCAGCGCCGGTGCCCTGCGCCAGGTTGTGTTCATGCAGGCGGTCTTCCGCATGCGGGTTCACGACTTCGCCCGCGCCACGTCCGGCAGCGCCGCCGGCCAGGCCGCCGATCGCGGCGCCGGCCGCCATGCCGATCGGGCCGGCCACCGCACCGGCGGCGGCACCGACTGCCGCGCCGGCGCCCGCGCCCACACCCTTGGCCATGTAGTGTTCACCCAGGTCGTCGCCCGCTTTCGGGTTCACGACTTCGCCGGCGCCCTTGCCGGCCATGCCGCCGGTGATGCCGCCGATCGCGGCGCCCGCCAGGGTGCCGACCGGGCCGGCGACCGAGCCGATGCCCGCCCCCACGGCCGCGCCGGCGAGGGCACCGATGCCGGTGCCGATCACGTGCGAGCCGCCGTTATCGGTGAAGGAGCGCTGGATGTATTCGACGTCGTCATCCGAACGGGGATTCACGCCCATCAGGATGCCGCCCTGGTTGATGCCTTCTTCGTAGTGCTTGACGCGCTCCTCCGGGATGCCGGCGCCGATCAGTGCGCCGATCAGGCCGCCGGTGATGCCGCCCGCGCCTGCGCCGGCCAGGCCGGCCGCCAGCGGACCCGCCACCACCAGGCCCAGGCCCGGCAGCACCAGGGTGGTGCCCAGCGCGGCCACGCCGGCCAGCACGGCGCCGATGGTGCCGCCGATACCGGCACCGACGCCGGCGCCTTCAGCCGCTTTGCTGCCCAGCTCGGTTTCGGTGTCGTTGAAATGGGTCTTGCGGGTCGAGTCCGACATCATCAGGTTGACGTCGTCCTTGGTATAGCCGCGCGTCGAGATGGCGCTGTAGGCGCGTTCGGCGCTGGCGCGGTCCGGGAACAGGCCGGTGACCATGCGATTCTGGTTGTTCTGCTTGTCGGTGTCGAAGATGCTCATAGTGTGTCCTCTCAAGGTCGGTGTGCCAGGCACGTATTGGATACGTGTTTTCTAAAAATCGGGTAGTGCAATGGAAGCAACGATATGCCTGCCCAGCAGTGCGCTTCTGTTCGCTGACGCACCCTTGCCCGGACATTCCAAGCATCAAGAGAACGTCGTCGCACTTTGCGCGTCTAACGTACGTTGCCGCACCGACCCGGGTACGTACGCATCACTAGACTTTGCCCATGGCCTCGGCAATCAATTGGCCTGGAGTATGTTTTTCCAACTTGAGGAGGAATCAACATGTTATTCATTATCTGGATCGTCGTCGGTGGTATTCTCGGCTGGCTCGCCAGCATGGTCATGAAGACGGACGCTGAACAAGGCATGATTCTCAATGTCGTGGTCGGTATCGTTGGTGCCTTCCTGGGCGGCTGGCTGCTGTCCCCGCTGTTCGGTTCCGGCACCATCAACGCGGACGACTTCAGTGTCTCGTCGCTGCTCGTTTCCTTCCTGGGCGCCGTGATCCTGCTGGCCATCGTGAATCTGCTGCGTCGCGGCCGCGTCCGCTAAGCAGTGCGCTACTTCGGTTAAAACCAACGCTCTTTCCGGCGTTGGTTTTTTTGTGTCTAAAATACTTCCATGCGTATACGTCGCTCCATCGTTGCCTTGATCGCCTGCATCGCCACCCTCATGGTCGGCCTGCTGGCGCTCAACCTCATGCCGAACGAAAAACAGATCGAGACCCAGCTGACCCGCCAGTACGACACCAACGACCCGCAATTCCGCCGCTCCCTCGGCGTGCTGCTCGGCCCGCCCCTGGTCGAAGGCAACAAGGTCGAGGTCCTGCTGAACGGCGACCAGATCTTCCCCGCCATGCTGAAGGCGATTCGCGAGGCGCAGCGCACCATCACCTTCGAAACCTATATCTACTGGTCCGGCTCGATCGGCCGCGAATTCACGGAAGCGCTGGCGGAACGCGCGCGCGCCGGCGTCAAGGTCCACGTCCTGCTGGACTGGATCGGCAGCATGAAGATCAGTAATGCCGAAATGGAGCAGATGCGCAGCGCCGGCGTCGAGCTGCACCGCTACCACAAGCCGGTGTGGTGGAAGCTGGCGCGGCTGAACAACCGCACCCACCGCAAGCTGCTGGTCGTCGACGGCCGCATCGGCTTTACGGGTGGCGTCGGCATCGCCGACAAATGGCGCGGCCACGGCCAGGACGAGGACCACTGGCGCGACACCCATTTCCGCGTCGAGGGCCCGGTGGTCGGCCAGATGCAGGCCGTGTTCAACGACAACTGGACCAAGGCCACCGGCACCGTGCTCGACGGCGACGCCTACTTCCCGGCCCTGAAGCACGAGGGCGAGTCGGCGGCGCAGATGTTTTCCAGTTCCATCACCGGCGGCAGCGAGAGCATGCACCTGATGTACCTGCTGGCGATCACCGCCGCGCGCCACACGATCCACCTGTCGAACGCGTATTTCGTGCCGGACGACCTGGCGGTGCGGGCCCTGGTCGCGGCGGCCAAGCGCGGGGTCGACGTGCGCGTCATCACTCCCGGCAAGATCATCGACTCGGACGTGGTGCGCGCCGCCTCGCGCGAGCGCTGGGGCGAACTGCTCGCGGCCGGCATCAGGATCGCCGAGTACCAGCCCACCATGTACCACGTGAAGGCGCTGGTGGTCGATTCGCTGCTGGTGTCGGTGGGCTCCACCAACTTCGACAGCCGCTCCTTCAGCCTGAACGACGAAGCCAACCTGAACGTCCTCGATCCGGTCTTCGCCAAGCAACAGGAAGCGGTCTTCGAAGACGACTGGCGCCGCGCGAAGCCGGTCTCGCTGCAGCAGTGGGAAAACCGTCCGCTGCACGACAAGGCGGCGGGCAAACTGGCCGACCTGATCGGTGCGCAGCTGTAATTACAAAGTGGCAAATATTGGTTGACGGTCGTTTTTCACATCCGCATACTGTGGCGGCTCCCAGAGAGCCACGAGACGACAATCCAATAACCACTAACGTATCGGGGCCTCCAAAACAGGTTTTGGCAGCCCCCACCACACGAATGAAAAAATCTCTTCTTTCGCTGGCCATCCTGACCAGCTTCGCCGCTCAGGCGGACGAAGGCATGTGGATGCCGCAGCAGCTGCCACAAGTAGCCAAGCAACTGAAAGCCGCCGGCCTCAAGCTCGACCCGGCCACCCTGACCAAGCTGACCGAATTCCCGGCGGGCGCGATCGTGAGCCTGGGCGGCTGCTCGGCTTCCTTCGTCTCGCCGCAGGGCCTGGTGATCACCAACCACCACTGCGTCTACAACAGCGTGGCGATCAACTCGACCCCGCAGCGCGACCTGCTGGCGAACGGCTTCCTGGCCAAGACCATGGACGAGGAACTGCCGGCCGCACCGGGCAGCCGCGTGTTCGTGACCGAGGAAGTGGCGAACGTCACCAACCGCGTGATCACCCCGGAAGTCGCCAAGCTGACCGGCAAGGCCCGCGTCGAGGCGATCGAGAAGAACCAGAAGGCGCTGGTGGCCGAGTGCGAAAAAGACGCCGGCTACCGCTGCACCGTGCCGAGCTTCTACGGCGGCCTCGAGTTCTACCGCATCAAGCAGCTGGAAATCCGCGACGTGCGCCTGGTGCACGCGCCGGCAGTCGGCATCGGCAAATTCGGCGGCGACACCGACAACTGGATGTGGCCGCGCCACACCGGCGACTACGGCTTCTACCGCGCCTACGTGAGCCGCGACGGCAAGGCCGCCGAGTTCTCGAAGGATAACGTGCCGTACAAGCCGAAGCACTTCCTGAAGATCGCCAAGGAAGGCGTCAAGGAAGGCGACTTCATCATGGCCATGGGCTACCCGGGCCGCACCAACCGTCACCGCCTGCCGTCGGAAGTGGCGTTCACCTTCGACTGGAACTACCCGGCCTTCGTGAAGGCGTCGGGCGAGACCCTGGCGATCATCGAGCGCGAGACCAAGAACGATCCGGCCGCCAAGCTGAAGTACGCCGGCCAGGTCGCGGGCGTCAACAACTACTACAAGAACCGCAAGGGCATGATCGCCAGCTACGAAGGCAGCGACATCCTGGCGCGCAAGACCGCCGAGCACAGTGCGCTGAAGGCCTGGGTCAACGCCAACCCGCAGCGTAAAGCCGAATTCGGCGCCGACATCGACACCGTCGAGAAGCTGATCGCCGAGCGCGACGCCAAGATCAAGCGCGAGTTCTTCCTGAGCTACTCGACCCCGCGCTTCCTGAACTCGGCGCGCGCCCTGTACCGCCTGGCCAACGAGCGCACCAAGCCGGATGCCGAGCGCAAGTCGGGCTACCAGGAACGCGACATGCCGCGCCTGACGTCGAGCATCACCGGCCAGGACCGCACCTACGACGAGAAGGTCGACAAGGCTTTGGTGCTGAACTTCCTGAAGCAATATGTGGAGCAAAATCGCGCCCAGCCGGGTAATGAAAACGCCGCCTTCGACGCCGCGCTGGGCATCAAGCCGGGCATGAGCGAAGCCGAACTGAAGGCCGCGCTGGACAAGCTGTACGCCGGTTCGCAGCTGGAGAACAAGGACTTCCGTGTCCAGTGGCTGAACAAGTCGCCGGCTGACTTCCAGTCCAGCAACGACGCCTTCATCAAGGCCGCCGTCGCCCTGTACGACGCCGACCGCAAGGAAGAAGCCGAGGACGAGGAACTGGGCGGCAACATCCAGAAAGCCTACGCCAGCTACATGAAGGCCAAGATCGCCTACATGAACAGCCGCGGCCAGGCCGTCTACCCGGACGCCAACTCGACCCTGCGCGTCACCTTCGGCAACGTCAAGGGCCGCAGCTACGGCGCCGACGGCACCGGTTCCTGGACCGCCTTCACCACCGTGAAGGGCGTGGTTGCCAAGCACACCGGCGAAGGCGAATTCAACGCACCGGAGAAGCAGCTGGCCGCGATTCGCGCCAAGGACTTCGGCAACTACGCCGATCCGAAGCTGAAGACCGTGCCGGTCGACTACCTGGCAACCCTGGACATCACCGGCGGCAACTCGGGTTCGGCTGCGCTGAACTCGAAGGCCGAGCTGATCGGCCTGGCCTTCGACGGCACCCTCGATTCGATCATCTCGGACTGGGACTTCAACAAGGAAGCCACGCGCGACATCCAGGTCGACATCCGCTACATCCTGTGGAACATGGACAAGGTCGACCACGCGGACAACCTGCTGAAGGAAATGGGCGTCAAGTAAACGCCTGGGTGGACGCTTCGCGGCGTCCAATCCAAGAAGCCACGCTGCCGCAAGGCGCGTGGCTTTTTTTCCGTTCGTCGCCCATGGCGGCGGTTCATCCGGCCGGATCGGCATTCCAGTCCACCGTCAGCTGCCGCTTGCCGCCCGCACCGCTACACTTGCCTGCAATCGGCGCCCGGCGCCATCGATCAGGGAGGAGCGGCATGAAAAGGACATGGATCGCATGCTGGGCGCTGGCCGGCATGGTGGCCGCGGGCGCCGCGGGCGCCGCGGCGCAGGATACCGATTTGCAGGCGCAGGCCAGGGAGTACCGCGAGGCGCGCGCCGCGGTCGCGGACCTGGAAAAGATCGTCGCCCCTGGCGCCATACAGGAGTCGTACAAGACCCGCATCGGCGGCATCGACCAGTGGATCAGCGTGCGCGGCCAGGATCGCGAGAATCCGATGGTCCTGTTCGTTCACGGCGGCCCGGCCTCCCCCGTCACGCCGACCATGTGGCAGTTCCAGCGTCCGATCGAAGAATACTTCACCGTCGCCAACTACGACCAGCGCGGTGCGGGCAAGACCTATGGCGAGACCGATCCGGAAGCGGTCGGCGGCACGATCCGTATCGAACGCTACGTCGACGATGCGATCGAAGTGGCCGAGCACCTGCGCCAGCGCTACGGCAAGCACAAGCTGATCCTGATGGGTCACAGCTGGGGCACCATCATCGCCATGAAGGCGGCACTCAAGCGCCCCGACCTGTTCCATGCCTATGTCGGCATCGGCCAGGTGATCAGCACGCGCGAGAACGAGCGCATCAGCTTCGACTATGCGATGGCGCAGGCAAAGGCGCACGACAACCGGGAGGCGCTGCGCGACCTCGCCTCGATCGCTCCCTACCCCGGCAACCAGCCGATCACGCGCGAGCGCATCATCGTGGCGCGCAAGTGGCCGCAATACTACGGCGGCCTGAGCGCCTTCCGCAGCAGCTCCGGCTACTTCTTCGATGGTCCCCTTCTCTCGCCCGAATACGACGGCAAGCAGGTGCGCGACATCGACCGTGGAAGCCTGCTGACGCTGGGACGGGTGCTGCCGGAATTCGTGCAGGTCGATTTCTCCGGCGTGAAGCGTTTCCCGATCCCGGTCGTGATGTTCCTCGGCCGGCATGACTACACCACGCCCACCGCCCCGGCCGAAGCCTGGCTGGCGCAGGTACAGGCCCCGTACAAGCGCGCGGTATGGTTCGAGCGCTCGGCCCACATGATCCCCTGGGAAGAGCCGGGCAAGACGCTGGTCAGCCTGTTAACGTATGTGAAGCCGCTGGCGCGGTGAGGACCGGCGGTTCTCGATCGGCCGCAAGGCCAGCGCCAACCGTCCCTGGGAAGGCGACGACCACATCCCGTCCGATGCGCCCTAAGGCTGGGACACCATCGCGCTGTCGGCTGTCGCCTACGGTGGCGGCCTGCCGAAAGTGCCGAAGGAGATGACGCTGGACGACCCTGGAGGCCGTGCGCGAAGTCTGGCCGCAGAACCTGCCGCTGACCGCGCGCATTGGCTGGAGCGTTACAGGATGCAGAAGTAATCCGGTAACTCAAGCACGTCGTTCCCGCTTTCGCGGGGATGACGCGTGATTAATGCGTCAACTCCGTTGCCTGCGTCCCAGCCCTGTTCAAGCGGCTGTTACGCAGCCCATAGCCGAAATAGGTCAGCACCGCCACCGTCATCCACACCGCGAACACGGTATAGGTGATCGGCGACAGGCCCAGCACCAGGTAGAGGCAGGCCAGGATCGACAGGCCCGGCACCAGGTAGGGACCGAAAGGCACGCGGAACCCCTTGCGGCCGGTGCGCTTGTCCTCTTCCTTCTGCTTGCGGCGGATGACCGGCACCGCCACCGAGACCACCATGAAGGCGACCAGGGTGCCCATGCTCACCATGTCCCACAGGAAGGTGGAGTCGACCAGGCCGGCCACGATGCCCACCACGATCGAGACGATCAGGGTATTCGCCACCGGCGACTGGGTGCGCGGGTTCACTTTTTGAAAGGTCTTCGGGATCAGGCCGTCGCGCGAGATCGCATACAGGATGCGGGTCTGGCCGTAGATCGTCACCAGGGTCACCGAGAACACGGAGATGACGGCGCCGCCCGACAGCACCAGTGCCGGCCAGGCCTTGCCCGTCACGTTCTGCAGGATCACGGCGAGGCCGGCTTCCTGGCCCTCGAACATATGGGCCGGCTGGGCGCCCATGGCGGCAACCGCCACCAGCATGTAGAACACGGTCACGATCAAGAGGGCGATCAGGATCCCGAGCGGCACGTCGCGGGTCGGGTTGCGGGTTTCCTCGCCGGCGGTGGCGATGGTGTCGATGCCGATGAAGGAGAAGAACACGGTGCCCGCCGCCGCCGTCACGCCGGCCATGCCGCCCAGGCTGTGGCCGTCCTTCGCCGCGAAGAAGGGGTGGAAGTTATTGATGTCGAAGCCGGTCAGGGCAATCGCCGCGAAGAAGATCAGGATGACGAGCTTGATCATGACCATGATGGCATTCGTGGCCGCCGATTCCTTGGTGCCGCGGATCAGCAGGACACAGCACATCACCACCAGCAGGATCGGCGGCAGGTTGATGTGGCCGGCATGGAATTCGATGCCGTTCTTGCCCGAGACGATCATCGGCGAACGCAGGGCGTCCGGGATCTGCCAGCCGATCGCGTTCTGCAGGAAGTTGTTCAGGTAGTCGGACCAGCCGATCGCGGTGGCGCTGGCGGCCAAGCCATATTCCAGCAGCAGGCAGGCGGCGACCACGAAGGCGGCGAATTCGCCCACGGTGGCGTAGGCGAAGGAATAGGACGAGCCGGAGGCCGGCACGCGATCCGCCAGCTCGGCATAGCACAGCGCGGTCAGGCCGGCGGTGATGGCGGCAAGCAGGAACGACAGCACCACCGCCGGGCCGGCCTTCGGCACCGCTTCGACCATGGTGAAGAAAATGCCGGTGCCGATGGTGGCGCCGACGCCGATCATGGTCAGCGGGAACAGGCCGAGCGTGCGGCCGAGCCCACCGCCGTGGGCGGACGCGTCGTCGAGCTTGCGCTCGGACGTCTTGGTTCTAAAGAGCTTCTGGCCCAATGTCTGGTTCACGGCGTGTCCTTTGGTCGCACTTCCAAAGCCTGCGATTATAGGGCCAGTTGCTGGCCACTTATAGATAACATTTTGCAATGCTCAGAAAAAATATTCCCTTAAAGATGCATTTTTTATGCATATTTATGTAGAATACCTGTGTTTTCACGAAGACCAAACGATGCGCCTCACCCGCTTTTCCGATATCGGCCTGCGCGTGCTCATTTACCTGGAGCGGGCCGGCGAACGCCCTCACCCGGTGACGGTTGCCGAGATCGGCGCCCAGTTCGACATCCCGCTGAACCACCTGGTGAAGGTGGTCGGGCAGCTGGCCAAGCTGGGCTGGATCACGGCGACGCGCGGACGCAACGGCGGCCTGCGCCTGGCGGCCGACCCAAGCACCCTGACCATCGGCCAGGTGTTGCGCAAGCTGGAAGGCGAGGACGATGAACTGGTCGACTGCGAGGGAACGGACTGCGCCCTCAAGCTCGACTGCCAGCTGCGCGGCATGCTGCGCGCCGGGATGCGCGCCTTCTACGAGGCGATGGACCGCTACACGCTGGCCAACGCCACCTCGGGCGCGACTGGCGAACAGGTGATTCGCATGCACCGGATGTTCTGGAGTGGGAACAAGAGTGAGACAGCCAAGGCTGGCTCATAGACTTGGAAAGAAGAGAAGTAGGTGCTCGCTTCGCGGGCATTTTTTTGAACGTTAAATCTGCATTTTAAATGCATCAATAAGGAAAAAACCATGATTTCCGACGCTTCCCGCCCCTATATCGACGCCAGCGTGCCGGTCCTGCGCCAACACGGCCTGACCATCACCAAGCTGTTCTACCAGAACATGCTGGGCGCGCATCCTGAGCTGACCCGCATCTTCAACATGGGCAACCAGGCAAGCGGGGCGCAGCAGCAGTCGCTGGCATCGGCGGTGTTCGCCTACGCGGCCAACATCGGCAATCCGGGCGCGCTGGGTCCGGTGGTCAATCGCATCGTCCACAAGCACGTCTCGGTCGGCATCCGCGCCGAACACTACCCGATCGTCGGCCGCCACCTGCTGGGCGCAATCGCCGCGACCCTGGGCGACGCCGCCACCGAACCGCTGCTGGACGCCTGGAAGGAAGCCTACAACTCGCTGGCCAAGCTGCTGATCGCCGCCGAAGCCGAGATGTATAGCACCGCCGGCATCCAGCCGGGCGAGACCCGCCCGATGCGCGTCACGGAAGTCGTCCGCGAGAGCGAGAACGTGGTGTCCTTCCGCTTCGTCGCGGCCGACGACAAGCCGCTGCCGGCCTTCCAGGCCGGCCAGTACGTCAGCGTCGCGGTCGACCTGCCGGACGGCAGCCACCAGCTGCGCCAGTACAGCCTGTCCGACGCCCCCGGCAAGGAAAGCCAGCGCATTTCCGTCAAGCGTGAAGACGCCGACGCCGGCACGCCGGCCGGCATGGTCTCGAACTGGCTGCACCAGAACGTGCAGGTGGGCTCGATCCTGCAGGTCTCGCATCCCTTCGGCGAATTCACTCCCGACACCGAAGGCGAGCAGCCGATCGTGCTGCTGTCGGCCGGCATCGGCATCACCCCGATGGTCTCGGCACTGAAGCGCATCGCAAAAGTGAATCCGCAGCGCCGCGTGATCTTCGCCCATGCCGCGCGCGACGCCACCCACCATCCGCTGCGCGAGGAAGTGGGCGCGCTGAAGGATGCGATGCCGAACCTGTCGCTGGTGACCTTCTATGAAGATGCGCAAGGCCGCATGGACGTGACCAAGCTGCCGTCCTGGCCGCGCGAGGGAGCGAATGTGTGGCTGTGCGGTCCGCACAAGTTCATGCAGGCGCAGTGGCTGTCGCTGCTGCACCTGGGTGTGCCGGCGGGGCGCCTGCATCGCGAGGTGTTCGGGCCGGAGCTGCTCGATCACCTGCTGTAATACCATCGACGGGCATGGGCACGGAGTGCCCACCCTACGTTGATGCGGCCGCCACGATATTTAATTCAGCATTTGAACGTGGTTGCCGCTCACCGAGCGCTGCCCCGGATTGCCGTACACGCGGATCCCGCCCGAACCGCCGTTCTGGGCGATCAGCGATTGGCGGACGTTGGCGGTGATGCCGCCCGAGCCCGAGGACGAGAGGTCGGCCTGGTCGCTGGACAGCTTGCCCAGGTCGAGGTGGCCGGAGCCGTTCGCGCGTGCCGTCAGCGAGCGCACTGTGCCGGTCACGCGCAGCTGGCCCGAGCCGTTCAGGTTGACGATCGCGTAGTCGCCGCGAACCTCGCCGACTTCCAGGCGGCCGGAGCCGCTCAGGTTCAGCCTGGCGTTGGCGCTCTGCAGGCGCGAGGCGTCGAGGCTGCCCGAGCCGTTGCTGCTGGCTTCCAGGCTGGCCACCTGGCCGGACAGGTTCACGGAACCCGAGCCGTTGCGGCGCACGGACAGCGGCGTGCCGCTCAGGCCTTCCACCGTGATGCGGCCGGAGCCGTTCTGGTTCAGGTCGGTCAGGCGCGGCACCGTGTAGATCACGTGCACCGGATTGCGGCTGCGGTAGGAGCGGTCGGCATAGATGTTCAGGGTGTCGCCGCGCACGTCGGTGCGGATCAGCGGCAGCAGGTTGCTGTCGGCTTCCACCACCAGCGAGGTTGCCGGGCCGACACGCACGTCGACCACGAAGGATCCATTCACGTCCAGGCCGTTCACGGTGCCGATCATGCGCTGGTCGCGCGCGGCCACGCCGTCGCCGTCGACCGTGTTACCGTTGAAGGGGGTCCGGACCTGGTAGTCGCCGTCGGCGCCGGGAGCGACGACGATGGCGCAGCCGCCGAGGGCGGCGAGGCAGGCGATGGCGAGCAGTGTACGCATGGGATGGCCTTTCTGTTAGTAGTGATTGAACTCTAACAAGGCGCGACCGGGCCAGCCCTCCTCATGCGACAAACTGCAGGAAACGCGGAACGAACGGCGTCAGCGCTGGCCCAGGCGGGTATCGCCGAACAGGTTCTTGTACTCGTGGGGCTGGGAGCGCCAGTACTGCGGCGGCGCGCTCACGCTGGCGCCGAGTTCGGCCGCCGCATGCCAGGGCCAGCGCGGGTCGTACAGCATGGCGCGCGCCAGCGCCACCATGTCGGCCTGGCCGGTCTGGACGATGGTCTCGGCCTGCTTGGCCTCGGTGATCAAGCCCACGCCGATCACCGGCATGCTGGTCTCCTGCTTGATGCGGGCCGCGAACTCGATCTGGTAGCCCGGCCCCACCGGGATCTTCTGCAGCGGCGACAGCCCGCCGCTCGAGACGTGGAGGAACTGGCAGCCGCGCTGTTCCAGCGCCTCGGACAAGGCCAGGCTCTGGCCCAGGTCCCAGCCTCCCTCGACCCAGTCGGTGGCCGAGATGCGCATGCCGACCACCATCTCCGGCGACACGGCCGCGCGGATCGCATCGAACACTTCCAGCGGGAAGCGCATGCGGTTCTCGAGCGAGCCGCCGTATTCGTCGGTGCGCCGGTTCGACAGCGGCGACAGGAACTGGTGCAGCAGGTAGCCGTGGGCGCCGTGGATCTCGATCGCGTCCAGCCCGAGCGCATCGGCGCGGCGGGCGCTGGCGACAAAACCTTCCTTCACGCGCTGCAGGCCGTCGGCATCGAGCGCCAGCGGCACGGTCTCGCCCTGCGCATGCGGGATGGCGGACGGCGCCACGGTCTGCCAGCCGCGCTGGTGATCCGGCGGGATGTTGGCGCCGCCCTGCCAGGGGACTTCGCTGGATGCCTTGCGGCCGGCATGGCCGAGCTGGATCGCGATCTTGATTGGCGAGTGGCGGCGCATCGCATTGATGACGGGTTCGAGCGCGGCCGCGTGCTCGTCGGACCACAGGCCCAGGTCCTCGGGCGAGATGCGTCCCTCCGGCGTGACCGCGGTCGCCTCGATGATCAGGAGGCCCGCGCCGGACAGCGCCAGGTGGCCCAGGTGGATCATGTGCCAGTCGGTCGGCAGGCCTTCGTCGGCCGAGTACTGGCACATCGGCGCGATGGCGATCCGGTTGGCCAGCTCCAGCGGGCCCAGCTTGATCGGAGAAAACAGCATGCTCATGGAAAAGACTCCCCTTTCGGTCGAAAGGGGTAGTCTAGCGCGCACGATTGAATTAGGTGCGCACCACCATGATTCCGGCGCGCAGACCCACACGCACGTCCGGATTGGGGAAGACGACGAATTCCTCGTCGTGCTGGACGGTATAGACGGTATCGCCGTCGGTGGCGATGACCTCGCCCTTTTTCAGGGGCGTAAAGTTCTCGGTGTCGCGCCCGAAGCTCATGCGGAAGGCATCGGACAGCTTCATGATCGACTGGGCGGTGTCGAACACCAGCGGCGCCTGCCCGGACGGCGCGGGCGCTCCGCGCAACAGCGCATGCAGCGCCGCGCTCATCGCCGCAAACTGCGACAGGTCGTTCCGCCCCAGGGTGCCGATGCGGCCCAGCTCCACCGTGCTGGCGGCGGCGCCGTGCCGCTCCGCCGTCCAGTACGAATAGGTACCGGCCGACTTCGGGTTCATGATGACGGCTTCGATGCCGCCCTGCCCCAGCCATTCGATCAGGGCCTTGCGCGCGCCCTTCTCGATCAGCTCCGGCACGATCGCGAACTTCGGATAGCGCGAGGCGCGGATTGCCGTGTGCAGGTCGAGGTGCCAGCGTTGCGGGCCGGCGCCGTCGAAGAACGCACGCGTCGCGGCGATCAGGGTGTCCGCCCTGCCCGCCTCGAAGGTGCCGGCGAGGTCGCCGCGTTCGAGGCGGAACATGCGGTTCAGGTCGGCGTCGATGAAACGCTTGCCGACCGCGATGGCGTCGATGCTGCCGACGCACAGCATCAGGTCCACCTTCAGTTCCCGCGGCGCGCGCGACAGCGCATCGAGCAGGTGCGCGACCATCTCGATCGGCCCGGTCTCGTCGCCGTGCACGCCCACCGACAGCAGCACGCTCGCACGCGCCGTGTCGGCATGCGCATGCTTCAAGGTCAGCACGCCCTTTGCAGGGAGGCCGACCGTGAAGCCGGCGTCGCGGAACAGGCCGGCCACCTGGCCGAAATCGGCCTGGGCCAGGACCCGTACCGATTCCGGCAGTGCTTCGAACGAAGCTGCGCTCATGGCTTGACTCAGCAACTTAGGCCGCGATGCGTTCAGGGCTCGAACCTTCCGACAGCGACCAGACGTTCAGCATCGCCTGTTCGAGGTCGGTCGGCTGGGCGAAGCCCGTCAGGCCCATGGCGCTGGTGACTTCCTGCACCGCGGCCTGCATGTCGCCGGTCTGCTTGCTGCGTTCCAGCACGGTCAGCAGCAGGCGCTGCTGGGTGCGGCGCAGGGCCTGCATCGCGTAGTTGCGCAGCTGTTCCTGCGACTTGCTGGTGGCCGGCAGCTTCAGGCCGCGCTCCAGCGTGTCGATGCCGGATTCGGCGCGCAGCAGCATGCCGACCTGCAGGAACTCGGCCAGCGACATGCCGCCAGGCCTCTGCACCGACACCGCCGCGAACAGGAAGGCCGCCAGCGATTCGACCGTGTCGACCGCCTTCCATGCCTGCGCGAAGGACGGCGGCAGGCCGGCGTGGGCGTCCGCATCCGACTTGCCCGGATTCAGGCGCGCCAGCTGCTCCGGCTGCGAGAACAGCTTGGACAGCTCGGCCATGCCGCCGGCGCCTGCCTGTTCGGCCGGCAGCGACAGCACGCCTTCGATCACGGTGCGCAGCATCACGCGGGTACGCACATCGACGGTCTGCGAGACGTCGCGCGGCACCTTCAGGGCGTCGGCGTCGAGCGCATCGAATACCGGCGCCAGGTGCAGGGCAGCCCAGGCCTGGCCCCAGGCCTTGACCACTTCGGCGTCGTCGATGCGGTGTTCCTGGGCCAGGTCGCGCAGCATCAGCGGACCGCAGCGGTTGACCGACTCGTTGGCCAGCACGGTCGCCAGGATGGCGTTGGCCAGCGGGTGCGCGAGCGGCTTGCGGGTGGCGACCAGCTGTTCCGGGAAGTACGGACGCAGCACGGTTTCGGCCCACGGTTGCTCGGTCAGCGGCAGGGCGGCCAGGATGCGCTTGAAGCGGTTCTTGACGTTGGCGATGACGACCGCCAGTTCCGGCGTGGTCAGGCCCTGGCCGAGTGCCTTGCGGCGCTGCAGCTCGGTCTCGGACGGCAGCTGTTCCAGTTCGCGCGAGACGGCGCCTTCGGCTTCGAGGCTGGCGATCAGGGCGGCATAGCCGTCCACCACCGCGCTGTTCGACTGGGCCTGGGCTTCGCGCACCAGCAGGTGGGTCTGCAGCTTGTTGTCGCGCAGGACCAGCTCTTCCACGGCACCGGTCATCTCGTTCAGCACGCGGTTACGGTCGGCTTCCGGCAGCTGGCCGGCATTGACTTCGGTGTCCAGCCAGATCTTGATGTTGACTTCGTGGTCGGAGCAGTCCACGCCTGCCGAGTTGTCGATCGCATCGGTGAAGATGCGGCCGCCAGCCAGGGCAAACTCGATACGGCCGGCCTGGGTCGCGCCCAGGTTGCCGCCTTCCGCCACGACCTTGCAGCGCAGTTCGCTGCCGTTGACGCGGATGTTGTCGTTGGCGCGGTCACGCACCTGGGCGTGGGTCTCGGTCGAGGCCTTGATGTAGGTGCCGATGCCGCCGTTGTAGAACAGGTCGACCGGCGCCAGCAGGATGCGGTGCATCAGCTCTTCCGGCGACAGGCTGGTCTCTTCGATGCCCAGCGCGGCGCGGACCTGCGGGGTCAGCTCGATGTGGCGGGCGCTGCGCGGGAACACGCCGCCGCCCTGCGAGATCAGGCTCTTGTCGTAGTCTTCCCACGAGGAACGCGGCAGCGCGAACATGCGCTTGCGCTCGTTGAAGGAGACGGCGACGTCCGGGGTCGGATCCAGGAAGATGTGGCGGTGGTCGAATGCGGCGACCAGTTTCAGCTGGTTCGACAGCAGCACGCCGTTGCCGAACACGTCGCCCGACATGTCGCCCACGCCGACCATGGTGATCGGGGTGGTGTTCATGTCATGGCCCATCTCGTAGAAGTGGCGCTTGACGGCTTCGAAGGCGCCCTTCGCGGTGATGCCCATCTTCTTGTGGTCGTAGCCGTTCGAGCCGCCCGAGGCGAAGGCGTCGCCCAGCCAGAAGCCGCGCGAGACGGCGATGCTGTTGGCGATGTCGGAGAAGGTCGCGGTGCCCTTGTCGGCAGCCACCACCAGGTACGGGTCGTCCTGGTCGTAGCGCACGGTGTCGTTCGGCGCGACGATCTCGCCGCGCACGCGGTTGTCGGTCACTTCCAGCAGGCTGGAGATGAACAGGCGGTAGACTGCTTCGCCCTCGGCCGCCACCACTTCACGCACGGCATCCTTCGGCATCTGCTTGCAGACGAAGCCGCCTTTCGAGCCGGCCGGCACGATCACGGCGTTCTTGACCATCTGCGCCTTCACCAGGCCCAGCACTTCGGTGCGGTAGTCTTCCATGCGGTCCGACCAGCGCAGGCCGCCGCGGGCGACCGGGCCGCCGCGCAGGTGCACGCCTTCGAAGCGGCGCGAGAACACATAGATTTCGCGCCACGGACGCGGTTCCGGGGCCAGCGCCAGGTCGGCGGTGGCGATCTTGAAGATGATCTTCTCCCCTTCGTTCTGGAAGTAATTCGTACGCACGGTCGCCATCACCAGGTCGACCAGGGCGGCCATGATCTCTTCGGTGTCGGCGTGGTTGACCTGGGCCAGGCCGGCCTTCAGCGCGGCCAGCTTGGCGTTGCCGGAGGCGCGCTCGTTTTCGCCCAGCTTCGGATCGAAGCGCAGCTTGAAGCCTTCGACCAGTTCGCGCACCAGGCCGGCGCGCAGGCGCAGGGTTTCGGCCATGTAGCGGGTCGAGAACTTGCTGCCGGCCTGGCGCCAGTAGCTGATGTAGGCACGCACCAGCTGCACTTCGCGGGTCGACAGTCCGCCTTCGATGGTCAGGCCGTTCAGGCGGCCGTCTTCGGCTTCATCGTTGAACAGGGCGGCGAACAGCTCTTCGGCCACCTCGGCGATGCCCGGCTTGGCCAGCTTGGCCGCGCTTTCCGCATCGACGATCAGGCTGGTCACGAAGTGGCGGGCGCCGTCGGTGGTGGTGATCGCGAAGGCCTGCTCGCGGTCGATCGCCACGCCGGCGTTCTGCAGGGCCGGCAGGATGCGCGACAGCGAAGGCAGGCTGCCGGTCGAGTACAGGCGGATCGACGCAGAGCTTGCCCCAGCGGTCGCGGCGTCGCTCTCGATGCGAACCGACACGTGGTTCGGCTTGCCGTTGCCGAGGATGGCGGCGACGTCGCGGAAGGCGACTTCCGGCGCGGTGGCGGCCACGTAGTTGACCGGCAGGGTCGGCAGCAGCTTGCGCAGCGCGTTGCGGGTCGGGACGTCTTCGACGCCATCGGTCAGCGTGGTGTAGCGGTCATGCCAGCCGTCCAGCACGGACAGCAGCGGCTGCTGGATGTCGGTTTCCAGGTCGAGCGGATTGCGCGCGGCCTGGGCGATCAGGTAGACGCGGGCCAGCGGGCCGTCGGCCACCAGGGTCTGGGTACGCACGTCGCTGGCGCCCGAGCTGTCCTTCAGGGCCTGGGCCAGGGCGGCCACCACGGCGGCGCTGTAGCGCTCGCGCGGCAGGTAGACCAGCACGTTCAGGTGGCGGGCGTAGACGTCGCGGCGCGCGAACACCTTGGCGCGCGGCTGCTTGTACAGCGAGACCACGGCGCTGCAGACCTGGGCCAGCCATTCCGGATCGGCTTCCAGCGCTTCGGTGCGCGGCAGCGATTCCAGGATCTCCAGGAATTTCTCGGCGCGGAAGCCTTCCTGGCGCACGCCGGCGATGCCGAGCACCTTGGCGACGCGGCCGCGCGCGAACGGCAGGCGCGCCAACGGGGTCGAGGTGGCGGCGCGGGTGAACAGGCCGATGAAGCAGTGTTCGCCGATGGTGTTGCCCTGGGCGTCGGTGGCGCGCACGCCGATGAAGTCGAGCGGCTGGTCGCGGTGCAGGGTGCCGGCGACGTCGGCCTTCACGATCGACAGGGTCTCTTCGCGCTTCGACAGGATCTCGAAGTCGCCCGGGATGTTCTGGATACTCGTCGCGTAAACCGGGTGCGAGGTGTCCTGCAGCACGCCGATGCGGCTCGGGATGTCGCGTTCGAGTTCGCGCACGCCCGGCTTGACGAAGTAGTAGGCATAGCCGAAGGGCTCGAAGCCTTCGTTCCTGGCCCATTCGAGGAAGGCGGCGACTTCCTGGCCGGCAGGCGTGCCCTGCGCGGCGGCGTCGGCGGCAACGGCGCTCATGCGGTCGCCCATGGCGACGGCATCGCGGTGGACGACGGCGGCGTCGCGCGCCACCATCTGCAGGCGCTCGACCAGGGCGGCCAGCTCTTCCTGCGGCAGGTCTTCACCCAGCAGGCAGAGCACATAGGATTCCAGCGGCGCGCCGGCTTCGCCGACGGCGACCACGGCGCCATTCGCGTCGCGGCGAACCGGCAGCACGGCATTCATCACACCGGTCGCCACCACGCGCTGGCGGCGCAGCGCCATCACGAAGGAATCGACCAGGTAGGGCATGTCCTCGTTGAGGATCAGGAGAGCAGTCGACATGCCGCAGCGCCCGTCGGTGTAGCGCATCTGGGCGATCTGGCAGCCCTGGCCGGTGCGTTGCGCAACCTGGGCGAAGCCGTCCTGCAGGATCGCGGCCAGGCTGTCCGGCGAAACGCCCGCCAGGTCCTCGTCGTCGAGGGAACCGAGCCAGGCGCCGATCAGCGCACCAAGCTGTTCGGCAGGCTTGTTTTCCGCATTTTTCTCGTTAACCAGGGCGAGCGTACGGGTACGCAGGTCCGACGGCATGTCTTTATTCATTTGCTTCTCCAAAGCTGAGTGTTGATGCCGAGTCCGTCGCGGCTTGTGGCCACGCGTGCTCAGGCTTATGCGGACGGGGTTGTCCCGTCCAGATTCCTTGCTTTCTTATCCCGAAAGCTAATCCGCTATTAGAACATGCCGTAAAGACGCTGGCGAGGCAGTTCTATATCCACGCGGCAATATTTTCGGGGGCTCTTCGTTAATCCAGGTCGTACAGTCCGGGCAGGCCGAGCAGACGCTCCAGTTCTTCCAGCGCGGCGGCGCATTCGATCGCCAGCTGCGGGTCGGCCAGGTCCTTCGGCTCGACGCGGTCGCGGTAGTGGCGCTCGACCCAGGGCACCAGCTTCGCGTAGAGCTCATCGGTCATGATCACGCCCTGGTGCATCGCGGCCGCCTCGTCATCGGTCAGCGCCACGCGCAGGCGCAGGCAGGCCGGGCCGCCGCCGTTGCGCATGCTCTGGCGCAGGTCGAACTCGATCAGTTCGTCGATCGGGCCGCCACTCGCGACCAGGCCGGCCAAGAAGCGCGAGACCGCGGCGTTCTCGCGGCATTCGTGCGGTACCACCAGCGCCATGCGGCCATCCGGTTTCGACAGCAGCTGGCTGTTGAACAGGTAGCTGGCCACCGCGTCCGCGACCGGCACCATGCCGGTATCGACACGCACCGCGGCGAGGTCGGCGTCCACGTTGGCGAGCGCACGGCGCAGCGCGTCCAGGGTCGCGGTCTCGTCGGCGAAAGCCTGCTCGTGGTAGAACAGCACGTTGCCGTTGCCGACCGCGATCACGTCGTTGTGGAACACGCCCTGGTCGATCACGTCCGGGTTCTGCGAAGCGAACACGGTGCGCGCCGCATCCAGGCCGTGCAGGCGGGCGATCGCCTGCGAGGCTTCGAGGGTCTGGCGCGCCGGGTATTTTTTCGGGCTCGGTGCGGACGGATCGAATTCCACGCGGCCGTAGACGAAGAACTCGACCCCAAGAGCGCCGTGGGCGCTGGCGAAGCGGGTGTGGTTCGCCGCGCCCTCGTCGCCGAACGCCGGCGTGGAAGGCAGGGGCTCGTGCACCACGAAGCGGTCGCTGTTCGCGAACAGTGCGCGCAGGGTGCGGGTCGACTGGATGTGCTCTTCGGCACGGTGCAGCTTGTTGTTCAGGTTGGCGGCCGTGAAGTGCACGCGGCCGTCCGCGGTGTCGCTCGACGGGCTGACGGTGGCGGCGTTCGCGGTCCACATCGGCGAAGCGGACCAGGCGCAGGCCAGGATCACCGGCGCTTCCCGATACGCCTGGGCCAGCACGTCGGCATCAAGGCCAGAGAAGCCGAGGCGCCGCAGCATCCGGAAGTTCGGGCGCGCCTGCGGCGGCAGCACGGCTTGCGCGAAACCGCGCGCGGCCAGTTCGCGCATCTTGGCCAGGCCCTGCAGGGCAGCCTGCCTCGGGTTCGACGCGCTCTTCACGTTGTTGAAGGAGGCGACGTTGCCGAAGGAGAGGCCGGCGTAGTTGTGCGAAGGCCCTACCAGGCCGTCGAAGTTGAATTCGCGGGCATTACGCATAGTGTTAGAAGCTCAGTCCGGGGGACAGTTTGGCCGGCATTTCCAGCTCGGAGGTTTCGATCGAGGCGACCGGGTAGGCGCAGTAGTCGGCCGCGTAGTAGGCGCTCGGGCGGTGGTTGCCCGACTTGCCGACGCCGCCGAAAGGCGCCGAACTGGCCGCGCCGGTGGTCGGGCGGTTCCAGTTCACCACGCCGGCCCTGGCCTTGACGGCAAAGCGCTTCCACAGCGCTTCCGACGGCGACAGCAGCGCGGCGGCCAGGCCGAACTCGGTGGCGTTGGCGGCCTTGATCGCGCTGTCGAAATCCTGCACGCGGATAATCTGCAGCAGGGGGCCGAACCATTCCTCGTCCGGGATGCCCTGCACGCCGGTGACGTCGACGATGCCGGCGGTGACGAAGCCGTTATCAGGATCCAGCTGGCGCATGCGCAGCAGCACCTTGCCGCCCTTCTCTTCCATCATCTGCTGGGCTTCGACCAGGCGCCTCGCCACCGTGCTTGATACGACCGGGCCCATGAAGGGTTGCGGATCGGCGTTCGAGGGACCGACCACCAGCTTGCCCGCCACCTCGACCAGGCGGTCGATGAAGGCCTGGCCCTGCGGGGTGTCGTGCACGATCAGGCGGCGCGCGCAGGTGCAGCGCTGGCCGGCCGAAATGAACGCCGACATCACGGCGTGGTGGACGGCGGCGTCGCGCTTGTCCTTTTGATCCTCTACGTCCCAGACCACCAGCGGATTATTACCGCCCATTTCCAGGGCCAGCATCTTGCCGGGCATGCCGCCGAACTGTTTATGCAGGGCGGCGCCGGTCTGGCTGCTGCCGGTGAACAGCACGCCGTCGACGATCGGGTTGGCGCCCAGCGCGATGCCGGTCTCGCGGCCGCCGTTGACCAGGTTCAGCACGCCTTTCGGCAGGCCGGCCTGTTCCCACAGCTGGACCGTGCGCACCGCGGTGCGCGGCGCATATTCGCTGGGCTTGAAGACCAGGGTGTTCCCGGCGATCAGGGCCGGCACGATGTGGCCGTTCGGCAGGTGGCCGGGGAAGTTATACGGGCCGAAGACGGCGAACACGCCATGCGGGCGGTGGCGCAGGACGGCATTGCCGTCGGCGACCCTGGCGGCGGTCTCGCCGGTGCGCGCGCCATGGGACTGCACCGAAATATCGACCTTGTTGGCCATGGTCGTGACTTCGGTACGGGCTTCCCACAGCGGTTTGCCGACTTCCTCGGCGATGATCGCGGCCAGTTCCTCGTTATGCTCCTTGAGCAGGTCGCGGAAGCGCTGGCAGATCGCAATGCGCTGCTCGAGCGGGGTCAGGGCCCAGTCTTCGAAGGCATCGCGCGCCGCTTCGACTGCGCGGGCCACGTCGTCGGCGTTCGATTCCTTGCTGGTCCAGGTCTGGCGGCCGGTCGACGGATCGATGGTGACCAGTTCCTGGCCGCTGCCGGCGAGCCAATCGCCGCCGATGTAATTCGAGAGGTTGGTATCAGCCATTCGTATTCTTCCTTACATTGAGTGACAGCGTGCGCACGGGGTCGCCCGCCTGGCAATGCAGCAGCTGCAGTTCGCGTACCGACAGCGCCACCTTGGTGCCGCCATCGCAGGTTTGCGCGAGGATCATGCGGAAATCGTCGAGCTTCGTGTTCGAGACCAGGGTGATGTCGCACTCGCCTTCCGCCGCGCCTTCCCCGGCCACGGTCAGCACGCTGTCGCGCACCGCACGCAGCTCGGCCACGCGGCCCTGCAGCACCGGGCCGGCGTCGAAGATGTCGACGTAACCCTCGTAGTGCATGCCTTCCTGCTCGAGCAGCTTCCTCGCCGGCAGCGTGGAGCGGTGCACCTGGCCGATCACGGCCTGGGCGTCTTCCGGCAGGTAGGCCACGTACAGCGGCTGGCGCGGCATCAGCTCGGCGATGAAGGACTTCTTGCCGATCGCGGTCAGGCCGTCGACGTGGTCGAAATCCATCTTGAAGAAGTGGCGGCCGAGGCCTTCGTAGAACGGCGAGGAGCCGTCATCAAGCTGGAAGCCGCGCATCTCGGCGATGATCTTCTCGGTGAACAGGTGCTGGAACTGGGCGATGAACAGGAAGCGGCTTTTGGAGAGCCACTTGCCGTTATGGCCGGTGCGGTATTCCGGCATCAGGAACAGCGAGCACAGTTCGCTCGAACCGGTCAGGTCGTTCGACAGGTAGAGCGTGTCCATGCGGGTGAACACGCCCAGCTCGCGGCTGGAATGGACCAGGGTGCCGATGCGGTAGTTGTAGAAGGGTTCGGTGAGGCCGACCGCGCCCTTGATGGCGCATACGCCGGCCAGGCGATGGTTGGCGGTATCGTCCAGCACGAACATGTAGTCGCGCTGTTCCGGCGGGATGGCCTGGGCGAAGGAAGCGACCGCGGTGTTCACGCGTTCGCCCAGCATGTCGCGGTCCGGTTTCAGGGTCGTCATGCCGCTGCCGACCTGGCGCGCCATCTCGATCAGCGGATCGATGTCGTCCAGGGTGATTGCGCGAATCAAGAGCATGGATCGGTTTCCTTTAAATGCGCACGCAGATGACGTTATCGCCCGGCGCGACGCCGAGCGCCTGCTGGGCCCAGGCGGGCAGGCACAGCGCCTCGCTGCTTTCGGCCGGCGCGCAGGTCACGACGATGGCGCGGAACTTGCGCTCGCTGCTGGCCACCGCGTAGCTGGCCATGGTGTCCGGCGCGCCCGGCGGCTGGTCCTGGGTCGCGACGCGGCGCACCATCGAGCCGCGGAAGGAACGCAGCGCGTTCTTGTGCGCCTGCAGGATCGGGCCGCCGTCGAAGATGTCGATGTACTCGTCGGCCTCGAAGCCTTCTTCGGTCAGCAGATCGAAGGCCAGCTGGCCATCCGGGTGGATCTGGCCCATGGCCGCCTGCGCCGGACCGGGCAGCAGCGGCACGTACACCGGATAGTGCGGCATCAGCTCGACGATCAGGGTGCGGTTGCGGGCGCCGCCGATGGTGCGTTCGGCGTCGAGGAAATCCATCTTGAAGAACTTGCGGCCGAGCGCATCCCAGAACGGCGACTGGCCGTCGTCGTCGGTGACGCCGGCCAGCGGCACGAAGAAGCGGTCGCCGAAGCGGTGCGGCGCCAGCACGGCGTACAGCAGCCTGGCGCGCGACAGCAGGGCCGCTTCGGGGCCGGCGCGGTAGTTGGCCTTATTGCGGTGGCGGATCGTGAAGCCCGACAGCTGCGAATAGGCGGTCAGCTCCGAGCACAGGGTCAGCGCATGCACGCTGTGACTGATGTTCAGGTCGCGCGAGACCTGCTGGATCACATCGTTGCGAAACGCGAAATAGGTGCCGTTCGAGCCGGCCGAGGCGTGGATCGAAGCGGTGCCCACCAGTTCATGGTGCTCGAGGTCCTCCAGCACGAACAGATAGGTTTCCTCGCTGGGGATGTCGACGTGGGCCGCGAACGAAGCGCTTGATCGTTCGACCAGGGCGGCGATCTTCTCGCGCGTGCGCGGCAGGGTATGCACTCCCGGCATGGCGGTGGCCAGCAGCGTCTCGAGGGCGCCGACATCCGCGGGCTCTACCGGACGGACAACATACATGGGAACTCCCGATCAAGAGTCAGGCAGGCCGGCTGCGTCGAAGCAGCCGGCGGATGGCGCGTATCAGCCGGCGATGAAGGCCTGGGCGGTGTCGCGCATGATGCGGTCGGCTTCGAGCAGCTGGGCGTCGCTGACGACCAGGGCCGGCGCCAGGCGCACGACGTCAGGGCCGGCGATCAGCAGCATCAGGCCGAGCTTTTCGGCGGCCTTGGTGTAGTCCTTGGCGCGGCCCTTGAAGCCTTCTGCCATCGGCAGGCCGATCAGCAGGCCCTTGCCGCGCGGCTTGCCGAACAGTTGCGGGAAGTCGGCCGACAGTTTTTCCAGCTGGGCGAACAGCTTGGCGCTGGCTTCGTTCACGCGGGCCAGGAAGGCCGGCTGGTTGATCTGCTCGAGCACGTTCAGGGCGACGGTCGCGGCCAGCGGGTTGCCGCCGTAGGTGGTGCCGTGCGAGCCGACGTTGAAGTGCTGGGCGATCTCCTCCAGGGTCAGCATGGCGCCGATCGGGTAGCCGTTGCCCAGGGCCTTGGCCGAGGTCAGGATGTCCGGGGTCACGCCCACGTTCATGTAGTCGTACAGGGCGCCGGTGCGGCCCACGCCCGACTGCACTTCGTCGAACACCAGCAGGGCGCCGGTCTTGTCGCACAGCTCGCGCAGGACTTTCAGGAATTCGATATCGCCCGGGATCACGCCGCCCTCGCCCTGGATCGGCTCGACGATCACGGCGGCGACGTCGTCAAGGATCGCGGCGCGCGCGGACTCGATGTCGTTGTAGGCGATGTGGTTGATTTCCTGCGGCAGCGGCTCGAAGCCTTCGGTGTACTTCGGTTGGCCGCCGACCGAGACGGTGAACAGGGTGCGGCCGTGGAAGGACGACAGGCAGGACACGATGCGCGACTTGTGCGGACCGAACTTGGTGTGCGCGTACTTGCGGGCCAGCTTCAGCGCGGCTTCATTGGCTTCGGCGCCGGAGTTGCAGAAGAAGGCGCGGTCGGCGAAGGTTGCTTCGGTCAGGGCCGAGGCCAGGCGCAGCACCGGCTCGTTGGTGTAGCCGTTACCGAGGTGCCACAGGGTATTGATCTGGCGCGTCACGGCGTCGACCAGCAGCGGGTTGCAGTGGCCGAGGCTGGAGACGGCGATGCCGGAGGTGAAGTCGAGGTAATGCTTGCCCTCCTGGTCCCAGACATCCAGGCCGGAAGCGCGCACCGGGACCATCGCAGCCGGAGCGTAGGTCGGGACGAGGACCTCGTCGAAAGTCTGGCGTGTAACTGGCCGCGTGGTGACACCCGATTCGAGCTTAGCATTCATGACGTTCTTCCTCATCCAGATAAGAGTCGCGCGAACTCCAGCAGCCGCGCCGAGCGACCCATTATAGAAACACGACCCTTGCAGTTCTTTCCAAACTGCGACAGGCATTTTCATTTTTGGACGAGCAACTTTTGCGCTATCTCAAGCAAAATTCGGGGTCAGAGCACTTTATTTTGTCAAATTCTTCAATTTTGCAGGCATGCTCCGGCAATATCTGCCATCCTCGCCCATCTCGCCTAGGAAAATGGACCTGACCCCGAAGTTGGGAAATTACTCGGCGAGTTTGCGCTGGCGTTCTTCGCGCGGGGTGTTGCCGAACAGGGCGCCGAAGGCGGTGGAGAAGTGGGAGCCGGAGGAGAAGCCGCACATCAGGCCCACCTGCACGATCGAGTGGTTGGTGTCGCGCAGCAGCTGGCGGGCGCGTTTCAGGCGCAGTTCGAGGTAGTAGCGCGACGGCAGGCTGCCCAGGTATTGCTTGAACAGGCGCTCCAGCTGGCGCCGCGAGATGCCGGCCAGCTGGGCGATCTCGTCGGTCGAGAGCGGCTCTTCGATGTTGGCTTCCATCAGGGTCACGGCCTCGGTCAGCTTGGGCTGCAGCACGCCGAAGCGGGCCTGCAGGGCGACCCGCTGGCGCTCTTCCTGGCCGCGCACGCGGTCCACGCACAGAATTTCCTTGACCTGGGCCTGGACCGTGGCGCCAAACAGGATGTCGACCAGGGTCAGGGCGAAGTCGATGCTGGCGCCGCCGCCGCAGCAAGTCAGGCGCGCGCCGTCGATCTCGAACAGGTGAGGGCTGAACAGGGCCTGGTCGGCAAAGGTCTCGGCATCCGGGTACAGCGACCACGGCAGCGCGGTGCGCACGCCGTTGAAGGCGCCCGCCTCGGCCAGCCACAGCACGCCGGCGCCCACGCCTCCCCAGCAGGGCGCGGCGCGGCAGCGCTGGGCCAGCAGACGCATATTGGCGGGGCGCAGGCCGGCCTCGGCCTCGTCGGCGACCAGCAGCACCAGGTGCCACTGGCGCTGGCCGTCGCCGCCGAATTTATCGGGGGTGCGCACGTCGACGATCAGGCGCTGCGGCCCCACCATCTTGGCCGCCAGGCGCAAGGGCTGCACGATCCCGGCCCAGGTCAGGGAATCCGGCTCGCCGGCATTTACCAGCAGCACGCGCAAGGGCGCTTCCTGCGCGAGGCTGGACAGTTCAGCGTGCGACATCGAAACGATGCGGAACAGGGGTCGGGATCATCACTCGGGGGCGAGCGCGCCCGCCGGGCGGCTCTCGGTATTCCATTGACTGACAATCATACCGGATATCAACAGGGCGGCGCCGAGCCAGCCGCGGGCCGTCATCGCCTCGCCTAGCCAGAAATAGCCGAAGAAGGCCGCCGCTCCCGGCTCGAAGGCATAGATCACGGCCGCCTCGTTGGCGCTGGTGCGCGACTGGCCCCAGGTCTGCAGCGAGATGATGGCGGCGGTGCAGACCACGCCCAGGTAGGCGAAGTTCGGCCAGTAGGCCAGCAGGCTGGCGCCGATGTAGCGCCAGTAATTGTTCGCGTCCTCCAGCACGCCGACGCCGCGTGGCACTTCGCGCAGCAGCAGCCACACGGCCGCGCACACGGCCACGGTGCCGATCTGGGCCGCCGTCACGCTCAGCAGTTGTTTCGCGGTGCGGGTGCGGATCTCCATGATCTTGACGTAGGCACCGAAGCAGAAGGCGCCCAGCAGCGCCAGCGTGTCGCCCGTACCCCAGGCGCCGCCGTCCCAGCACAGGGCCGCCAGGCCGGCAACCGCCAGCACCAGCGCGAACACGATGCGGCGCTCCGGCAGGCGTCCGCCGAGGATGCCCAGCAGCGGCACCACCAGCACGTTCAGGCCGGTGATGAAAGCGTTGCGGTTCGAACTGGTCAGCGCCAGGCCCTCGACCTGGAACAGGTAGCAGAAGAACAGGACCAGGCCCAGCAGCACGCCCGCGCGCAGGTCGCTCCAATGCGCGCGCCACAGGAAGGGCGACAGGATGACGAGCGCCAGCGCAAAGCGCGTCAAAATGATCCACACCGGAGAAAAGGTCACGGTGAGGTCTTTCATGGCCGGGAAGGTCGTGCCCCACACGAGGACGACGAGGATGAGGGCGGCAATGCCGCGCAGCTGCTGGGTCATGGCGATATGGTAACTGTCGCGGCCGCAAAACGCGAATCCCGGGCGGCGACCCTCCGGGCGCGCCGACCGCTATAATCCGATCCAGCACACAAGAAAGGAAGACCCACCCGTGAAAACCGCCCTGCTCGAAGGTAAAAAGCCCGCCCATTTCGACAAGCACATCATCGGCAACCTGCTGCTCGACGTCGCCCCGCCCGACGAGGTGAAGCAGGAAAAGATGCTGATCGGCGTGCGCAACGAAGCCGGCGAAATCTATCGCCTGATCGGCGCCACCAAAATCAACAGCTTCATGAACGCGGTCGAGGAATTGTTCGACCTGGGCCTGGTCGACGAACTGCAAGACACGGAAGAGCCGAAAGATGGCTGCGACGCCATTTTCAGCGAGCCCTAAGCCGTATAATATTTCCCCATGGACAGACTCGACGCCCTCAAGAGCATCGCCGCGCAAGCCGGGCGCGGCGAGCTGGCCTTTCCGACCCACGTCAACGCGACGCTGAAATTGCAGCGCGCGCTGAGCGATCCCGACTGCCACGTCGAGGAAGCCGCACGCCTGGTGCAGACCGAGCCGCTGCTGGCCGCGCGCACCGTCGCCATCGCCAACTCGGCCGCCTATAACCGCGCCGGCAACGACGTCACCAACGTCCGCGCGGCCGTGCAGCGGGTCGGTTTTCGCACGCTGGGGGCGCTGGCCGCCTCCGTCATCGTGCGCCAGCTGGCCAGCGGCGTCAGCGACCCGCTGCTGCGCGCCAAGGCCGACCAGCTGTGGCAGCACTCGGCCAACGTCGCCGCGCTGGCGCTGGTGATCGCGCGGCGCGTTTCCTTCGTCGATCCGGACACGGCGATGTTCGCCGGCATCGTGCACGAGGTCGGCGGCTTCTATCTGCTGTCGAGAGCAGGCGAGTTCCCCGGCCTGCTGGACGGCGGCGCCGACGAATGGATCGAGCACGGCCAGATCGAGATCGGCCGCGGCGTCCTGCTCAAGCTGGGCGTCCCGGGCCCGGTGATGGATGCGATCGAAGCCCTGTGGAACGGCATGCGCGCCCTGCCGCCGGAAACCCTGGGCGACACCCTGATGCTGGCCAAGGACCTGGCGCCGGTTCCCTCCCCCCTGCTCGAACGCCCGGGCTTCAGCCCGACCCAGGCCAGCGCCACCATCGACTTCGCGGTCGGCGACGGCACCCTGGCGCTGGTCCTGCAGGAATCGGAAGACGAAGTGCGCAGCCTGGTGGCGGCGCTGGACTGAGGCCGGCCCTCAGCCGAAGCCCGGCAGCGCCTTGTCCGCGCCAGGCCGGCATGCGCGAGCGCGCTGCGTTTGCCGGCAAGCCGATTGATGCAGGCGCCGGCGGCGACGGTATCGGCGATGCTGTGGAGATTTTCGGCGGGCGGACCGAATACCGTATAGATGAGAAAAGTATGACGCCCCCATCCATCCTGCAGGCAAACGAGCAGGCAAAAAAAAACCCGCTCCAGGGAGCGGGTAAAGTCCAAAACTAGGGATGTCCTGAAAGAGACGAGTCCATCTTAGTTCCCTGAACCTGAGCACTCTGTGCGCGAACTCACATTTTTTAACATTTCGCGCGAACTTTGTAAAAAAATGCGCCACCGCAAGATGGCGCAAAACGGGCAACGGTTAAACACCGGAGAGAACGTCGCCGCGAGTGAACGCTGAGCCTGCATCCTTGTATCGCTAGGGAGCGGGCAGGATCACTTTGTCGATCACGTGCACGACGCCATTCGACGCCAGGATGTCGGCGGCGGTGATGTTCGCCATGCGGCTACGGCGGTCGGTGACGACGAGCGTCGAACTCACCTGGAAGGTCTCGCCTTCCACGGTCGTGATCGGCGTATTGAGCGGCACTTGCGCCTTCAGTACCAGTCCCGGCACCACGTGGTAGGTCAGCACCTTGGTCAACAGCGCTTTATTGCCCAGCAGTTGTTCCTTGGTGAGGCCCAACTCTGCCAGCAAGGAGGCGAACGCCGCATTGGTCGGCGCAAAGACCGTGAATGGGCCGGGCGCGCTCAAGGTGTCGGCCAGTCCCGCGGCTGTGACTGCTTCAACCAGGATACTGAAATCCGGGTTGGCTGCCGCCACCTGCACCACTGTCTTATCAGCTGGCAAGAGCACCTTGTCGATGGCGTGGATGACGCCATTCGATGCGGGAATATCCGCCTGCACGATCTTGCTGGTCCGGTTGCGTCCGTCGGAGATGACCAGATCGGCTCCCACCTTGTCCGCTTTGAAGAAGCCACCCGCCGCCGGCATGATCGGCTTGCCGATCGGCACCTGGGTACTGGTTACGCTGCCGGAGACGACGTGATACTTCAATACCGCGGTCAACAAGGCCTTATTGCTCAGCAATTGATCCTTGCTCAGCCCTAGCTCGGTAAGGAGGGCCGCAAAGGCATCGTTGGTCGGGGCAAACACCGTCAGCGGCCCCGGTGCGGACAGCGTGTCGGCCAGGCCCGCAGCCTGGACTGCTTCCACCAGGGTGCTGAAACGGCTGTCCTTTTGGGCCACCTGCACGATGTTGCCGGGATGATTGCCACCGTCGCCGCCGCCCCCGCCGCACGCCGCCATCGAAGCGACCAGTAACAGGCCGGCGATTCCTTTTATCCAACGAAACATGATGGACCTCCCTTCAGAGTGACGCCGCGATGGGATTGGGGATCACTTCGGCATCAGCACCGTATCGATGGCGTGGATGACGCCGTTATCGGCGGCGACATCGGCAGCGACCACGGTCGCCTTGTCGACATGGACCTTGCCACCTTTCATGCTGAAGTGCAGGGGACTGCCCTCCACCGACTTCACCATTCCCGGCTTGACGTCGGCAGCCATCACCTTGCCAGGCACCACGTGGTAGGTCAGCACCTTGGTCAACGCAGCCTTATCCTTCAGCAAGGCATCCAGTTTCGCTTTGGGCACTTTCGCAAATGCCTCGTCCGTCGGTGCGAACACGGTGTAAGGCCCCGGCCCCTTCAAGGTATCGACCAGGCCGGCGGCTTCCACCGCCTTGACCAGCGTCGTGAAATTGCCTGCGGATTTCGCGGTGTCGACGATGTCGGCTGCCTGGGCCACGGCGCAGGACAACATGAGAGACGTAACGAGCCAGAACTTTTTCATTATCGATTCCTTCTTCAAGCGTTGAACTGGTAAGAGAAGCTGGACGAGCCAGCGATGCGTGTATGCCACGTTCTGAAATATAGGTTGGACAATTACACATGTCCAGACTTTGTATCTATATAATTCGAATATTACGGTTCAAATACGGTTCATCATGACAAAGCAAACTGAACATGCACAGGACGGCCGGTCGACCGCTCCCGGCGAGGTCACGTATCGCAGTGGCGTAGCGGCACGCCTGGCGGGCTTGCCGGTGGAGACCTTGCGCGTGTGGGAACGCCGTTACGACCTGTCCGAGACACGCCGCTCGGCCCATGGCCAACGGCTGTACACGGCGTCGCAGGTACAGCGCCTGGGCTTGCTCAAGCAACTGGTCGACCAGGGCCATCCGATCGGCCAGCTGGCCCATCTTTCGATCGATGAGTTGCGTACCCTCGGGGGCGCCGACCAGGCCGGCGACAGCGCGCCGCCAGGGCCGATCGATGTGGTGGTGATCGGCCCCGGCCTGGCGCGCCGGATCGGCGCCAGCCCGCGCGACACGGCGCTGCTGAACGTCCTGGACAGCTGTCCACGCCTCGACATGTCCGCGTTTCCACGCCCCGGCCTGCACGCGGACGTGCTGCTGGTCGAGTTGGCGGAGCTGGACGAAGGCGCCATCCCGATGATCGCTGCGACCAGCAAGGCCTTGCAGGCGGCGGCAACCGTGGTCCTGTACCGCTTCTGCTCGAATGCGACCATTCGCGCGTTGCGGTCGCAAGGATGGCTGGTGGCGCGCGTGCCGTCCGAGATGGGCGAGCTCATCCCTTTGTGCCGCCAGGCGCTGGAGGGCCAGCGCCTGCCCGCTCGGCACGCCGAGCAACTCCCGCCGGCGCAGCGCTTCGACGAAGAATCGCTGGCCAACCTGACCGCGGCAAGCAGCAAGCTGGCCTGCGAGTGCCCGCGGCATATGGCGGAGCTGTTGCTGATGATCGGCAGCTTCGAGCGCTATAGCCAGCAATGTGCTTCGCGCAACACCATGGACGCGCAGTTGCACCTGGATCTCGGCCATGCGGCGGGACGCGCGCGGGCGATCCTGGAAACGGCGCTGGAACGGCTGGCGCGCGCCGAAGGCCTGCCACTTCCATTAAAAGGCGCAAATGCATCATGAACCGATATTGCACCGATTAATGAACCATAATCGACCATGATATTGCGGACGAGCGCTATACTTGTCCCATACTCGAGGTATTCCTTCCGGCCATAGCTTATGCCCAACGATCTCTTGCCCCCGTTCGACGCCGGCGCCCTGCTGCCGGACACGCAATCCGTATCGCAGCGCATCCGCGCACGCCTGAAAGCGCGGGGAGTACGGTTTTTTTCTAACGACAACATCGCTGACTTCATCGCTCCGGGAGAACTCGACGAGCTGCTCGATGAGGTGAGCGCCAGGATGCATGACGTGCTCGACAGCCTCGTCATCGATACGGCGGCCGACCACAATAGCCGCGATACGGGACGACGTGTCGCCAAGATGTTCCTCAGGGAAGTCTTCAAGGGCCGATATGAAACCATGCCTTCGGTAACGGCATTTCCGAACGTGTCGCAGGCGGGCGAACTGATGGTGATCGGTCCGCTCACCGTCCGCAGCGCCTGCTCGCACCACTTGTGCCCGGTGATCGGCAAGATCTGGATCGGTGTCCTGCCCAGCCCGGACACGGAATTGATCGGCCTCTCGAAGTACGCACGCCTTGCCGACTGGATCATGAGCAGGCCGCAAATTCAGGAAGAAGCACTGATCCAGTTGGCCGATACGCTCGAAGCGGTGATGGCGCCGCGAGGCCTCGCCCTGGCGATGGAAGCCGACCATTTCTGCATGCAATGGCGAGGTGTCAAAGACATGGATGCGCGGATGACCAGCAGCGTCACGCGGGGCGCATTCCGCCAGGATGCGGCCATGCGCGCCGAATTCCTGGCCTTCCTGCAGCGCTCAAAAGCAGGCTGATCCGGAACTTCGTTCCCGGACCCGGCTACCAGGGCAGGCGGCTGCCATCGTATGCGAAAAAAGCCCCGCTATCGGAAGGAACGAGACGATCGAGGACGCGTAGCATATCGACGACCGCATCGTGCGCCGGGCGTGCCGAGGCAACACCGCGGAATGGACGGGAAAGCGGCGATTCGACTGTGCCCGGATGCAGGGAGACCAGCACGGTATTGGGCTGGGTACGCGCAAGCTCGATCGCAGCAGTCCTGACCAGCATGTTCAGCGCCGCCTTGGATGCCCGGTAGCTGTACCACCCTCCCAGCCGGTTATCGCCGATGCTGCCGACCTTGGCCGACAGCATCGCCATCAAGCCTCGCCCGGGGGCCAGCAAGGGCGCGACGTGGCGCAAAAGCAGGGCCGGGCCGAAGGTGTTCGCCTGGAAGGCCGCGAGCAGGTGCGCGTAGTCCAGATCGGCCAAGCGCTTTTCCGGCATCAGTTCCGGAGCATGCAACATACCTGTCGCGTTGACCACGAGGTTCAGACGCGGCCCGCGCGCCAATTCGCTGGAGGCCGCGGCAACACCAGCTTCATCGGCGAAGTCGAGGGGCGGATGGGAATGCCTGTGCAAACCCCGTACCGAACCGCAACGTGGGTCGGATCGCAACAGGGCGATCATCGCCGCGCCGATCGTTCCGCTACTCCCAACCACCAGCGCGTGATATTGATCAGGCAAACTCCCCATGCTGAATGGCGGCGTGTTGCTGTCGTCCTCGGTGGCTATCTTCAGCGTCATAGCAGGCTCTCCGACAGGATGGTACGTATCGGTATCACTATCCCATGCCGCAACGACGGCGCGCGGCATGGAACCGCAATTGTCCCGCCAGTCGGCAAAAAAAAAACCCGCTCCAGCGGAGCGGGTGAAGTCCAAAACTAGGGATGTCCTGAAAGAGACGAGTCCATCTTAAGGCCGCCTTAAGGGACACTCTGTGCGTTGTTTCACACACCTGAAGAAATCGTGCGCAATAAACAAAAAAGCCGCCAAGGCCAAGGCCCGGGCGGCTTTTCCGTATTGACGGCGATTACACGACGGCGCCGTCGGTCTCGTCGCGTTCCTTGATCGGCTTGATCAGGTCTTCGCGCTTGACGCCCAGCCACATGGCGATCGCGGCCGCCACGAACACGGACGAATAGATACCGAACAGGATACCGATCGTCAGCGCCACGGCGAAGTAATGCAGGGCCTGGCCGCCGAAGAACAGCATCGACAGCACCATCATCTCGGTACAACCGTGGGTGATGATGGTACGCGAGATGGTGCTGGTGATCGCGTGGTCGATGACCTCGGTCACGCTCATCTTGCGCTGCTTGCGGAAGGTCTCGCGGATCCGGTCGAAGATCACGACCGATTCGTTGACGGAGTAGCCCAGCACCGCCAGCACCGCGGCCAGCACGGTCAGCGAGAATTCCCACTGGAAGAAGGCGAAGAAGCCCAGGATGATCACGACGTCGTGCAGGTTGGCGACGATCGCCGCCACCGCGAATTTCCACTCGAAGCGCACGGCCAGGTAGATCACCACGCCGATCACCACCATGATCAGCGCGTTCAGGCCGTTCTGCGCCAGTTCGTCGCCGACCGAGGGGCCGACGAATTCGACGCGCTGCAGGTGCACGGCTTCCTTGCCCTCCGCGGTGAAGCAGCTGGTACGGGTAATGTTCTCGCCCTTCTCGGTGGTCTCCTGGACCTGCTTCGGCGTACCGTTCTCGGCCGCGCAAACGGCGTTGAACACGGTGGTCGAGGCGGTCGCACCCGGCAGGTCCTTGCGGATCGGCAGGCGCATCATGATGTCCTGGGCGGTGCCGAAGCTGGTCACCTCGGGCTGCTCATAACCGATCTTTTCCAGCGTGTGGCGGATCTTTTCCTGGTCCGCCGCGTGCGGGTAGCGCAGCTCCATGGTGGTGCCGCCGGTGAACTCGACCGAGTAGTGCAGCGGCCGGGTCACTAGGAAGAACACCGCGGCAACGAAGGTCAGCGCCGAAATCACGTTGAAGATCAACGCGTGGCGCATGAACGGGATGTCCCGTTTAATCTTGAAAAATTCCATGGCTTTCCTCGCTGCTTATTTCTTGGCCGCGGACTTGGCGCCCGCTGCCGTGATGCCCGGTTCCCAGACGGTACCGATGGCGATCTTGCCCAGCTTCTTCTTGCGTCCGTACCACAGGTTCACGACGCCGCGCGACAGGAACACGGCCGAGAACATCGAAGTCAGGATGCCCAGGCAGTGCACGACCGCGAAGCCGCGCACCGCGCCCGAACCGAACACCAGCAGGGCCACGCCGACGATCAGGGTGGTCACGTTCGAGTCCAGGATGGTGGCCCAGGCGTGGCTGAAGCCGGCCGAGATCGCCGCCTGCGGCGTGTTACCGGCACGCAGTTCCTCGCGGATACGCTCGTTGATCAGCACGTTGGCGTCGATTGCCATACCCAGCGCCAGCGCGATTGCGGCGATGCCCGGCAGGGTCAGCGTGACTTGCAGCATCGACAGGAGGCTCAGCAGGAACAGCAGGTTGCAGGCCAGCGCCACCACGCTGAAGAAGCCGAACAGCTGGTAGTAGATGATCATGAAGATCGCGATCGCCACGAAGCCCCACACGGTCGAGTGCAGGCCCTTGGTGATGTTTTCGGCGCCCAGCTGCGGGCCGACCACGCGTTCCTCGACGAATTCCATCGGTGCCGACAGCGCGCCGGAGCGCAGCAGCAGGGCCAGCTCGGCCGCCTTCTCCGCCGACGGCATGCCGGTGATCTGGAACGAGGCCCCGAATTCACCCTGGATGGTCGCGTTCGACAGCACGGTGTACTTGCCTTTTTCCAGCAGCAGCACGGCCATGCGCTTGCCGACGCGTTCGCGGGTCATCTGGCGCATCTTGCGGCCGCCTTCGGCGTTCAGGCTGATGCTGACGACCGGCTGCTGGTTCTGCTGGTCGAAGCTGGCCGTCGCGCTGGTGATCGATTCACCGCCCAGGAACACGTCCTTCGACACCACGGCCGGTGCGCCCGGACCGGTGGTGAACAGTTCCGAATTCAGCGGAACCGCGGCGCTCAGCTCGGTGCCCGGGGTGACGGTATCGTCGACGGTGCGGAATTCCAGGGTCGCGGTGCGGCCGATGATGTCCTTCGCATGGGCCACGTCCTGCACGCCCGGCAGCTGCACCACGATGCGGTCGCGGCCCTGCTGCTGGATCACCGGCTCGGTGGTGCCGAGTTCATTGATACGCTTGCCCAGGGTCGAGATGTTCTGCTTGACGCCCTCTTCCACGGCACGCTGCAGCGCTTCCGGCTTCAGGGTCACGACCAGCTTCAGGTCGGTACCGTCGGTGGTATCGGCGAAGGTCAGGTCCGGATCCTGGGCCAGCACGTTGCGCGCCTGGACACGGGTGTCGGCGTCGCGGAAGCGGACTTCGATGCGGTTGCCGATGCGGTCGATGCCGGCGTGGCGCACGTTCTTGTCGCGCAGCTGGCCGCGGATGGTCGTTTGCAGGTTCTTGATGCGGCTTTCCTGGACCGCCTTGGAATTCACCTGCAGCAGGAAGTGCACGCCGCCGCGCAGGTCCAGGCCCAGGTTCATCGCCTGCGCGCCCAGCTTCTGCATCCACATCGGGGTGTTCTTCGCCAGGTTGACGGTGACGATGTAGTCCGGATCGGTCGGGTCGCGGTTGAGGTCGCGCTCGAGGGCGGTCTTGGCCTTGAACTGGGCATCGGTGGACGCGAAGCGCGACCGCACGGCGGTCGTGTCACCCGAACCTTCGAGGCTCACGGCTTCCGGCGGAATGCCGTCGCGCTTGAGCGCCGCGGTCACCTGGGCCACGGTGTCGCTGTTGATCTTGACCGTCGCCTTCGAGGTGGTGACCTGCAGCGCCGGCGAATCGACGAAATAGTTCGGCGCCGTGTACAGGAGGCCCAGCAGCACCGCCACGAGGATCAGTATGTACTTCCAGAGGGGATAGCGATTCATGATGTTCCAGCGTTCAGAATTGAGCGCGTGCGGCCGAAGCCGCAAGGCTGGTTACAGGGCCTTCAGGGTGCCCTTCGGCAGCAGGGTGGTGACGGCGTTCTTCTGCACCACGATTTCGGTACCGGCAGCCACCTCGATGGTGACATAGCCTTCGGTGACCTTGGACACACGGCCCAGCACGCCACCGATGGTGATCACTTCGTCGCCCTTGGCCAGCGCCTCCATCATCGACTTCAGTTCTTTCTGGCGCTTCTGCTGCGGACGGATCATGATGAAGTACATGACCACGAACATGATGATGATCGGCGCGAACGTCGTGAGGCTGCCCATGATGCCAGGGTCGGCGGCGCCGGCGGCGGTTTGCGCATAAGCGTTGGAAATGAACACAAGGACTCCGATTTATAAGAATGTGAAAAAACAAGCGCTGTATTCTAGCACCCGCAAACTGTCAACAGCCAGTTTCCGGCCATGTGGGAGCGGTTGCGTAAATTACAAGTAGGGTGGGCACACCGTGCCCACGTGCAGCGATATTTACGCGTGGGCACGGTGTGCCCACCCTGGGGATTACACCCCGCGGGCGCGGTCGGCGTTGAACTGCAGGCGGAATTCGTGGAAGCGGTCGGCATCGATCGCATCGCGGATTTCCTGCATCAGGTTCAGGTAGTAGTGCAGGTTGTGGATGGTGTTCAGGCGCGCGCCCAGGATCTCTTTCGAGCGGTGCAGGTGGTGCAGGTAGGCGCGCGAAAAATTCTTGCAGCAGTAGCAGGTGCAGCTCTCGTCCAGCGGCGCCGTGTCATCCTTGTAACGCGCGTTCTTGATCTTGAGATCGCCGAAACGGGTGAACAGCCAGCCGTTGCGTGCGTTCCGGGTCGGCATCACGCAATCGAACATGTCGACGCCGTTGGCCACGCCGGCCACCAGGTCTTCCGGCGTACCGACGCCCATCAGGTAGTGGGGCTTGTTCTCGGGCAGGCGCGGGCCGACGTGCTCGAGGATGCGCATCATGTCTTCCTTCGGCTCGCCCACCGACAGGCCGCCGATCGCCAGGCCCGGGAAGTCGATGTCTTCCAGGGCGGCCAGCGATTCGTCGCGCAGGCGCTCGTACATACCGCCCTGGACGATGCCGAACAGCGCGTTCGGGTTCTCGCCACGCTTGAACTCGTTCATCGAGCGCTGGGCCCAGCGCAGCGACATGCGCATCGACTTGGCCGCTTCATCAAAGGTCGCCGGACGACCGTCGATCTCGTAAGGGGTGCATTCGTCGAACTGCATCACGATGTCCGAATTCAGCGAGCGCTGGATCTGCATCGAGATTTCCGGCGACAGGAACTGGCGCGAACCGTCGATCGGCGAGGCGAACTTCACGCCCTCTTCCGTGATCTTGCGCATCGCGCCCAGCGAGAACACCTGAAAGCCGCCGGAATCGGTCAGGATCGGCTTGTCCCAGCCCATGAAGCCGTGCAGGCCGCCGAACTTGTCCATGACCTCGGTGCCCGGGCGCAGCCACAGGTGGAAGGTGTTACCGAGGATGATCTGCGAGCCGACTTCCTTCAGCTCGGTCGGGTCCATCGCCTTGACCGAACCGTAGGTCCCGACCGGCATGAAGATCGGGGTCTCGATGGTGCCGTGGTTGAGTTTCAGGCGGCCGCGGCGCGCATGCGACAGACCGCTCGTATCTTTTTTGAGAAGGGTAAATTCCAGCATATTGGATTAATTTTTCCGGGTTAGCAGCATCGCATCGCCATAGCTGAAGAAGCGGTATTCGCTGGCGATCGCGTGTGCATAGGCCTTGCGGATTTCGTCGTAGCCGGCAAAGGCCGAGACCAGCATCATCAGGGTCGACTTGGGCAGGTGGAAGTTCGTGATCAGGCGGGTCACCGTCTTGAACTGGTAACCCGGGGTGATGAACAGGCGGGTGTCGCCGCTGCCGGCCTGCAGGCTGCCGGACTGGGAGGCCGACTCCAGCGCGCGCAGCGAGGTCGTGCCGACCGCCACCACGTCGCGGCCGGCGGCCTGCGCGGCGCGTACCGCATCGACGGTCGCCGAGGAGATCGTGTACCACTCGCTGTGCATATTGTGCTCGGCCAGGTTCTCGACCCGCACCGGCTGGAAGGTGCCGGCGCCCACGTGCAGGGTGACGTAGGCGATGTTCACGCCCTTGGCGGCCAGCTTGTCCAGCAGCGGCTGGTCGAAGTGCAGGCCGGCGGTCGGCGCGGCGACGGCGCCCGGCGCCGATGAATAGACGGTCTGGTAACGCTGCTCGTCGAATTCGTCGGCGTCGTGGGCGATATAGGGCGGCAGCGGCAGGCGGCCGTGGGCCTCGATCAGCTCGAACACGTCGCCTTCGAAGTGGAGCGTGAAGAACTCGCCGGCCCGTTCGCCGGTGGTGACGTCGAAGGCATCGGCCAGGCGGATGCGGTTGCCCGGCTTGGGCGACTTGGACGCGCGGACCTGCGCCAGCACGGTGCGGTTGTCGAGCACGCGCTCGACCAGCACCTCGATCTGGCCGCCGGATTCCTTCTGGCCGAAGAAGCGCGCCTTCAGCACGCGGGTATTGTTCATCACCAGCACGTCGCCGGCGGCAAGCTGGTCGACGATATCTGAAAATGTGCGATCCGTGATGCGGTCGCCGTCGAGCTGCAGCAGGCGCGAAGCGCTGCGATCCGGCAGCGGCACCTGGGCGATGCGCTCGTCGGGCAGGTCGAAATCGAAATCGGAGAGGGAGTAGATTCTGCTCATGATGGGAAAACAGTGCCAGGAGCCTTACAATATAAGCTCAAGCGTATGCGGCGAACCCTCTATTTTACACCAGCCTTTATGCCCGCAACCAAAGACAAAGCCGCAGCCAAGCCCGCAACAACCCCGGTTCAGAAGACCATCGAGAGCAAACTCGCCAAGCTCGGCCTGCGCACCGACATGGACCTGGTGCTGCATCTGCCGATGCGCTACGAGGACGAAACCGAGATCGTGCCGATCCGCGAGGCCTGCCTGCGCGGCGGCCACGTCTCGCAAGTCGAAGGCATCGTTAGCAAAAACGAAATCACGTACAAGCCGCGCAAGCAGCTGCTGGTCTCGATCGCCGACGAGACCTCGGACATCCAGCTGCGCTTCATGAATTTCTACGGCAGCCAGGTCAAGCAGCTGGCCGAAGGCACCCGCGTGCGGGCGCGTGGCGAGGTGCGCCACGGCTTCTTCGGCGCCGAGATGGTCCATCCCGTTTATAAAGTCGTCAACGAGGGCGCGCCCCTGCCGACTTCCCTGACGCCGGTCTACCCGTCCGGCGAAGGCCTGTCGCAGACCGTGCTGAGGCGCGCGATTTCCGATGCCATGAAGCGGGTCGACTGGACCGACACCGTGCCGCGCGCGGTGCGCGAAAAACTGTCGCTGGCCGAGTTCCAGCCGGCGGTGCGCCTGCTGCACTATCCGCCGCCGGACGTCGACGAGAACGCACTGATCGAAAAGACCCACCCGGCCTGGACCCGGGTGAAGTTCGACGAACTGCTGGCCCAGCAGCTGTCACTGAAACGCGCCCAGCAGGCACGCCGCGAAAAGGGCGCGCCCCAGCTCACCAGCGTCGGCGCGCTGTCCGAGGCCTTCCTGAATGCCCTGCCCTTCCAGCTGACCAATGCCCAGCAGCGCGTGGTGCAGGAAATCAGCAAGGACCTGCGCGAGGGTTATCCGATGCAGCGCCTGCTGCAGGGCGACGTCGGCAGCGGCAAGACCGTGGTCGCCGCGCTGGCGGCCGCCCAGGCCATCGACAGCGGCTACCAGGCGGCCCTGATGGCGCCGACCGAGATCCTGGCCGAGCAGCACTTCCGCAAGATCGCGGCCTGGATGGAACCGCTGGGCGTGAAGGTGGCCTGGCTGACCGGCAGCCTGAAAAAGAAGGAAAAGCAGGCCGCCAGCGAGATGGCGGAATCGGGCGAAGCCAACCTGGTGATCGGCACGCACGCCTTGATTCAGGACTCGGTGCAGTTCGCGAAGCTGGGCCTGGTGCTGGTCGACGAACAGCACCGCTTCGGCGTCGGCCAGCGCCTCACCCTGCGCAACAAGGGCAGCGACGGCCTGGTGCCGCACCAGTTGATGATGTCGGCCACGCCGATCCCGCGCACCCTGGCGATGACCTATTACGCCGACCTGGAAGTGTCCGTGATCGACGAGCTGCCGCCGGGCCGCACGCCGATCGTCACCCGCGCGATCGACCAGAACCGCCGCGACGAGGTGATCGAGCGCGTGCACGCCGCCGCGCTGGAGGGCCGCCAGGTCTACTGGGTCTGTCCGCTGATCGAAGAGTCGGAAGCGCTGCAGTTGCAGACCGCCACCGACACCTTCGAGACCCTGGCCGCTTCCCTGCCCGACCTGGTGGTGGGCCTGGTCCACGGCCGCATGAAGCCGGCGGAAAAGCAGGTCATCATGGATGCCTTTTCAAGAGGCGAGGTGCACGTACTGGTGGCCACCACCGTGATCGAGGTCGGGGTCGACGTGCCGAACGCCTCGCTGATGGTGATCGAGCACGCCGAGCGCTTCGGCCTCTCGCAGCTGCACCAGCTGCGCGGGCGCGTGGGCCGCGGTTCGGCGGCCAGCGTGTGCCTGCTGCTGTATCAGAGCCCGCTCGGCCAGGTGGCCAAGCAGCGCCTGATGACGATGCGCGAGACGACCGACGGCTTCGAGATCGCCCGCCGCGACCTCGAGATCCGCGGCCCCGGCGAATTCCTCGGCGCGCGCCAATCCGGCGAAGCCATGCTGCGCTTCGCCAACCTGGAGACCGACCAGTGGATCGTCGAACAGGCGCGCGACGTCGCCGCCTGGCTGCTGGGCTCCGACCGGCCGGAGCTTGATGCCGTCGTCGACGCCCACCTGCTGCGCTGGCTGGGCGGACGGGAAGAGTTCCTCAAGGTCTAAGAACCGGGATAGGTTCTAAGCTGTCGGGTCTTCCTTGCTCGTATGGCCGTTGTCGGGCGGGACCTTGATCTTGGCCCGGGTCGGCTTGCTCTTGCCTTTTCCCTTGCCGGTGGCGGGCTTCGCAGCGTCCTTCTTTTGCCGGGCATCGGACTTGGCATCCTTGGTGGCGTCCTTCTCGTGGGCGGCGGCGGCCTTGGCGACTTCCGGCGAGGTGCTCGAATCCGGCGTGGTGGTCTGGCCCGGCACCGGGGCAGGCGCGGTCTGGGCGAATGCGGCGCCGGCGAACAGGCCGGCGATCAGGATGGCGGTCATGTTTTTCATTTCGAGGCTCCTCCGCGTTGTCGTAGGCCCTAATGTACACCTGTTGTAAAGACGGCCTGTTCCGCGATTTCTGCCGTCTGTCGCAAACGGACCGCCCGGCACAGCGCCTTTCATTACAGTGCGCACGTCAATACAAAAACAACGAGACGCGCCATGCAAACCACTTATCACAACGAGACCCCGGTTCCCTTCGCCATCGCCTGCGCCGTCGGCCAGTTCCTGCTGACGATCCTGATCCTCAAGTTCGGCTTCAGCCTGGCCCCGCCCGAAGCCTACGGCAAGGTCAAGCTGCTCGCCTTCGCCTCGACCATCGTCTATCCGCTGGTGCTGGCCCATGCCTTCGGCTTGTGGAAGCGGCTGGCGCTCGGCCTGGGCCGCATCCGCCCGGAACCGGTGTTCCTGGCCAGCCTGTCGACCGCCGCGCTGTTCCTGCCCTGGGGCCTGCGCAGCGCCGACGGCGGCAAGATCCTCTCCGACTTCACGATCCAGCTCTTCAACGCCTTCGGCGAGGAGCTGCTGTTTCGCGGCGTGATCTTCGCGCTGCTGCTGTCGCTGCCGGTATGGCGCGCCATCGTGCTGAACGGCCTGCTGTTCGGCGCCATGCACCTGATCCACGGCTTCATGGACACCGACTGGAAGACCGCCTGCTGGAAGATGGTGGTGACCTCGATCGCCGGCATGATGTTCACCGCCGTGCGCTACCGCAGCGGCAGCCTGTGGCTCTGCGTGGTGCTGCACATGGTGCTGAACCTGTGCATGATGTATTCGAAGGTGCAGGACGCCGCCGCGTCGACGGTATTCCTGGTGGAGCGCGCCGCCAACGTGATCGAGCTGGCGCTGGCGGCCTGGGTGGTCTTCGGCGCACGCCGGGCGGCGTCGGCGCCGGCCGCGGCCTGATGGCGGCCCAGGCTCTCAGTTCACCTTGGTCAGGTCGACGCCGTCCACCGTCATCTTCCACTTGCCGCCCTCGCGGTGCGGCGGCTTGCTGACCACGAAGGTGGAGCGGACCAGGCTGACGCCGACGTCGAAATTGTCGCCGTTGAAGCCCTGCAGGTCGACGTGGAGATCCACGTTCTTGCCCGGCCGGTCGCGCTTGTATTCGACCTGGCCGTTCTGCTGTATCTTCAGCCGCATCTTCTCGCCGATCCATTCGCCCACGTAGGCTGATTTGTCGGCGGGGACCGGCACCGGGTCCGCGAAGCTGGGTTGGGCTGCGCACAGGCAAGCGGCGAGCAGGATGGCACGGCGGAGCATGGGGCTTCCTTTCGTTTGTCGGACACCGGGGGAACGGATAGCGAAAAGTATCGATTGCTTCCGTTCGCGATGTCAAACAAATCCGGATATGCATGTCACGCCGGCTGCCCGTAAACGTCATTCCCGCCTGCGCGGGAATGACGATCAAGGAGCGGGAAGTCGTTTCCGGCAATGCCGGGAACGACGTACAAAGTGCGGGCTTACTTGGCCGGCGTAGCGGCAGCGACCGTGGTGTCCTTGTGCGCTTCGGCCTTGACCGCAGCCTTGTGATGGGTCTTGGCGACCTTGTGCTCTGCCTTGGCGACCTTCACGTCCGCCTTGGCGGCTTCCTTGGTTTCCTTGGCGTCGGCCTTGGCTTCTTTTACTTCGGCCTTGGCATCGGCCTTGGCTTCCTTGACGTCTGCCTTGGCCGCAGCCTTGGTTTCTTTCACTTCAGCCTTCGCAGCCTGCTTTTCTTGCTTGGCTTCGGCCTTCGCCACTGCCGGCGTGGTAGCCGTCGGCGTCGTGGTGGCGGGAGTTTGTGCCGCGAATGCTGCGGTAGCGAACAGGCCGGCGATCAGGGTAGCGATGGTCTTTTTCATGGTGCGATCCTCAAGTTTTGTCTTGTCTGGTCAGGGAAGCCGCGCGGCAGCCGCCATCGGCCGCCGTGCGTAAAACAGCATCAGGGATTACTTGGTAGCCGGTGCCGGGGTGGCGACAGCTTCCGGGGTCGCTGCGGCGACGGTGGTGTCCTTGTGCGCAGCTTTCTTGGTCTTGTGGGCGGTTTTGTGGGCGGTCTTGTGGACAGCCTTGTGCTCGGCCTTGGCTTCCTTCACGTCGGCCTTGGCGGCGACCTCCTTGGCTTCCTTGGCATCGGCCTTGGCTTCCTTGGCGTCGGCCTTGGCTTCCTTGACTTCAGCCTTGACGTCGGCCTTGGTCGCAGCCTTGGTCTCTTTCACTTCAGCCTTCGCCACTGCCGGCGTGCTAGCCGCCGGCGTCGTGGTGGCAGGAGTCTGTGCTGCGAATGCTGCGGTAGCGAACAGGCCGGCGATCAGGGTAGCGATGGTCTTTTTCATGATGAAGGGTCCTCAGGGTTATCGGGTTCGGAGTGCACGTCGTTTGCGTGTCACTTGTCCCTAAAACGAGGAACCTTACTGTCCTGTTGACGCTCCTTACAAAGCCTTACCGCGCTGACAAATGCTTACAATCGGAGGCAATCAGAAGCCGTAGCCGTGCCAGGCATCCTTGAAGTCCTTGGCGCGGGCGTCGACGACTTCCGGACGGGCGCGCAGCCACTGCACCACCGCCTCGCGGTCTTCCTCGGCGGGCGAACCGCGCTCGATGTTGGCGATCACGCCTTCGGTCTCGCTGAATGGCTCCTTGCCGCCGAAGCCGCCGCCCAGCAGGCCGCGCTGTTCCAGGAAGCCGAAGAAATCGTTGATGAAGTCGTGGTAAGGCTCGCCGCGCATCGGGCTGTGGAACACGAGTTCGATGTCGAAGCAGTGCTCCTTGAATTCGCCGACGCGCGCCTTCTTGCGCTGGCGTGCGTTCAGGCGCCGCATGCGGCTGGTGGTACGGGGATCGCGTTTCATGGTTTTTCTCCTTGTTGGTTATTCCTTGGCGGTGCCGTCGTCGGCCGCGTAGTGCACGCCGATCTGGCGCCGCACTTCGTCCATCACGCCCATCAGGGCCAGCGTGTCTTCATGCGGCATGCCGGGGCTCTCGATCAGGCCGGCCTGCCAGCAACGCTGGGCCTCGATCGCCTCGTGCACATAGCCGTTGCCCAGGAAAGGCGTGGGCATGGTGCGGTTGATGCCGTCGGCACGCACCACCGTCACCGTCTGGGCGCGGTGGAACATGGTGTTCATGCGCACGTGGCCGCGTTCGCCGGCGATCGTCAGCTCGCTCGGCAGGCGCGCGCGCAGCGAGCAGCTGCACATCGACATTCCGCCGCCGCGGTGGCGCAGCACGAAGCCGGTCTGTTCGTCGACGCCGGTGGGGCCGAGTTCGGCCTGGGCCGCGACCGATTCCACCGGGCCCAGCAGCGCCACCGCGATCGACAGCGGATAGATGCCCAGGTCGAGCAGCGCGCCGCCGCCCAGCACCGGATTGAACACGCGGTGTTCATGGCCGAAGTCGGCCTTGAAGCCCAGGTCGGCGATCACCTGCGTCACCTTGCCGATCTCGCCGGAGTCGACCACGCGCCGCACTTCCGCCAGCGCCGGCATGAAGCGGGTCCACATCGCCTCCATCAGGAACAGGTTTTTCGCGCGCGCCAGCGCCACCAGTTCTTCGGCCTCGGCGCGGTTCATGGTGAAGGGCTTCTCGCACAACACGCCCTTGCCGGCGTTCAGGGCCATGCGCACGTTGTCGACGTGGGCGGGATGCGGCGTGCCCACGTAGATCAGGTCGACGTCAGGCGCCTGCGCCAGCTCCTCGTAGGAGCCGTAAGCAGTGCCGCCGAATTCGTCGGCGAAGCCTTGCGCGCCCGGCAAGCTGCGCGAGCCGACGCCGGCGAGCACCGCCCCCGGCGTATCCTTCAGCGCATTGGCGAAGGCCTTGGCGATCTTCCCGGTACCGAGAATGCCCCAGCGGACCACATCAGTCATGTTTCCTCCTAAGTCAGCTCTTTGGCCGGCCGCTTGGGCCGGAATACGGTCTGGTCGAGATAAAACGCCTCGTCCTGCTGCGGCCACCAGCCGGGTACGCCCAGCACCGGCAGCGGCGTGAAGCCGGACGTGGCAAGGCCCTCGGTGCACAGCTGGCCGGCCACCTGCATGTCGATCCAGGCGCGCCGGTCGTCCCAGGCCAGGCCGAACCAGGCATCGGGCGCGAACAGCACCCGCGTGTGCGCCGTGATCGCCTTGCGCGGCGCCACCAGCTTTTCCATCAGGGCGTGGCCGAACAGCCAGACCTCGGCATCGCGCTCGAACGCGGCGCGCCGCAGGTACAGCGTGTGGTGCCACTGGTGGCCGCGCAGACCGTCGACCAAGGCGCGGCCATCGCCGGTGTCACGCACCACCAGCAGGGCGGCGTTCTCGTCGAAGATGGTGGCGGCATCGCGCGCCGGTCCGCGCGACTGCTTGATGCCGGCGGCGGCGATCTGCGCCGCCTGTAGTGCGTTCAGCTCGCGCTTGATGAGCGGGAAGGTTTGCCACACCAGGCCGTTGAAGAAGTCGTGCAGGTTCTCGCGCGTCGGCACGCAGCCGGTGGCGCCGATGAATTCTTCGTAGGCGGTGTTGGGCGGCAGCGCGGCCTGGGGCACGAAGCGGACAGGCTGGCCGCGGTGGTTCTGCAGCTGGAGGCGGGCCGCATTCGCATTGAAGCGGTCGATGAAATGATCAGCTGAACCCGCGGCCGGCTCCAGGCTGTCGAAGGCCGGGCGCACCGCGTCATACCACGGCTGCGCCCACCCGATCTGCTCGAACTGCTCGAACATTCCTGCTTACAGCATCTTCCAGTGGAGCTGCTGGCCGGCGTCGAGCGGCACCAGCTGGTGTTCGCCCATCGGCACGCTCGGCGGGATGGTCCAGGTTTCGCGCTTGAGGGTGATGCTGCCCTCGTTGACCGGCAGGCCATAGAAGTTCGGGCCGTTCAGGCTGGCGAAAGCCTCCAGCTTGTCCAGTGCGCCGGCCTGTTCGAAGGCGGTGGCGTACAGCTCCATCGCGTGCAGGGCGGTGTAGCAGCCGGCGCAGCCGCAGGCGCTTTCCTTGGCGTGCACGGCGTGCGGGGCCGAGTCGGTGCCGAGGAAGAAGCGCTCGTCGCCGCTGGTGGCGGCGGTCACCAGCGCCAGGCGGTGTTCCTCGCGCTTGAGCACCGGCAGGCAGTAGTAGTGCGGGTTGATGCCGCCCTTGAAGATCTCGTTGCGGTTGTACAGCAGGTGGTGGGCCGTGATGGTGGCCGCGATCGGGCCTTCGGCCTCGGCCACGTACTGGGCGGCGTCGCGCGTGGTGATGTGCTCGAACACGATCTTCAGTTCCGGGAAATCGCGGCGCAGCGGGCGCATCACGCGCTCGATGAACACGGCTTCGCGGTCGAACAGGTCGATGTCATGGTTGGTCACTTCGCCATGCACCAGCAGCGGCATGTCGAGTTCCTGCATCACCTCGAGGGTCTTGTAGCACTTGCGCAGGTCGGTCACGCCGGCCGCCGAGTTGGTGGTGGCGCCGGCCGGGTACAGTTTCACCGCATGGATGAAGCCGGTGTCCTGGGCGCGGCGGATCTCGTCCGGGTCGGTGTTATCGGTCAGGTACAGGGTCATCAGCGGCTCGAACTGCATGCCTTCCGGCAGCGCGGCGAGGATGCGGTCGCGGTAGGCGGCTGCGTCGGCAGCGGTGGTGACCGGCGGCTTCAGGTTCGGCATGACGATCGCGCGGGCGAACTGGCGCGCGGTGTGCGGCAGCACGCTGGCCATCTGCGCGCCGTCGCGCAGGTGCAGGTGCCAGTCGTCGGGGCGGATGAGGGTGATGGTGTCGGGGGATTCGATGATGGACATGGCGGCTCTCGGATTGCGAACCCCGGCATTTTACCTGCAGGTATGGAAGACGGCACGCGCCCGCCACGGCTCGCGCACGATACGTTTCCTAAAAGAACTAAATCGATAGAAGAAGATAAAATTTAGCTATTCACTATTCGACTATCGGCATGGATCTCGATTTCGGCACGGTCGCGCCGCTGGCGCTCATCATCGTCTTCGCCTACACCGTGTTCGGCCTGACCGGCTTCGGCTCCTCGGTCACGGCGATGCCGCTGCTGGTGCAACTGATCCCGCTGCGCATGGCGGTGCCGCTGATGCTGGTATTCGACCTGAGCGCCGGCCTGCTGCTGGGCCTGAAGAACCTGAAGACGATCGAGCGCCGCGAAGTGCTGCGCCTGATTCCCTTCATGCTGGCCGGGATGGGCCTGGGCGTGTTCGCGCTGGTGCGGGCGCCGGAGCGCGTGCTGCTGGTGGTGCTGGGCGCCTTCATCCTCTGCTATTCGGCCTGGAGCCTGCTGCTGCGGCAGCCGCCGAAACCGCTCGGCGCCGGCTGGGTCCTCCCCTTCGGCGTGGTCGGCGGCATGTTCACCGCCATGTTCGGCACCGGCGGCCCCTTCTACACGATCTACCTGACGCGCCGCCTGCGCGACAAGCTGGTGCTGCGCGCCACCATCAGCGGCGTGATCTTCTTCAGCGGCCTGGCGCGCCTGGCCCTGTTCTCGAGCGCCGGTCTGTATCGCAACCATACGCTGCTGGTGCTGGCCGCGCTCCTGTTCCCGTTCGCGATGGGCGGCCTGTGGCTCGGCAATCACCTGCACAGCCGGCTGCCGGCGGCGCGGGTGGTGCAGGCGATCTGGGGCGTGCTGGTGATCGGCGGCATCAGCCTCATCATAAAAAATGTTTGATTGACCCCTTGACCTTCCAATGATGGGAAGCTCGAAAGTGAGGGTTCCGATCCACCTCACTTTTGAAAGCACATCATGGTTACCAAGAAAATCCTGCCGCTGCTGGCCTTCCTGTCGCTGTCCTTCCTGGCGGGCTGCATGTCCCCACCTAGCGACCTGGACCTGTCCACGCACCGGACCACCGCCAACCAGCGCTACGTGGTCGACATCCGTCCGGTCGACGGCCCTGCCGACCTGAACCGCATCCACGCCTGGGAAGTCGACGTCAGCTCGCCGTCCGGCCAGCCCGTCGACGGCCTGAAAATCGCGGTCGACGGCGGCATGCCCCAGCACGGCCACGGCCTGCCGACGCGGCCGCGCGTCACCCGCCAGCTCGGCGCCGGCCGCTACCTGATGGAAGGCATGAAGTTCAGCATGACCGGCTGGTGGGAGATCAAGCTGAAGATCGACGGCGCCGCGGGCAGCGACACCGTCACCTTCAACACCATCGTCGACGGCCGCGGCGGGCGGCTGGCGGCGCGCTGAGGCCGGCCGTGAAAGCGCCTTTCCGGAAGCTCCTGCTGGCGCTGGCCGCCCTGCTGGCCACGGGCGCCGCGCTCGCCGCATTCACCTCGGCCGGCCGGGATGGCTGGAGCGACGGCGAACTGCAGATCCTGTCCACGCTCAGGCTGAGCCAACTGGCGCCGCCGGCGCCAGACCCCTCGAATGCGGTCGAGGCCAGACCGGACGCCGTGCAGCTCGGGAAGCAGGTGTTCGCCGACACCCGCTTCAGCCGCAACGGCGCGGTGTCCTGCGCCAGCTGCCACCAGCCGGACAAGCAGTTCCAGGACGGCCGGCCGCTGGGCCAAGGCGTCGGCACCGGCCGGCGCCGCACGATGCCGCTGGCCGAAGCCGGCCATGCGCCCTTCACCTTCTGGGATGGCCGCAAGGACAGCCTGTGGTCGCAGGCCCTCGGTCCGCTCGAAGACCAGCTCGAGCACGGCGGCAGCCGCCTGGCCTATGCCCACCTGGTGCGCGCCCACTACCGCGCGCAGTACGAAGCGCTGTTCGGTCCCATGCCGGACCTGAGCCGGCTGCCGGCGGAAGGCGGTCCGCTGGGCACGCCGGCGCAGCGCGCCGCCTGGGCCGCGATGCGCGAGGACGACCGGCGTGCGGTGTCGCGCGTGTTCGCCAACCTCGGCAAGGCGATCGCCGCCTACGAGAAGACGCTGTACTACGGCGAGTCGCGGCTCGACGGCTATATCGAAGACCTGCTGCACGCCGACCCGGCGGCGCCGCAGCGCCTGAGCGCGCAGGAAAAGAACGGCCTGCGCCTGTTCATCGGCAAGGCGCAATGCGTGACCTGCCATAACGGCCCGCTGTTCAGCGACCAGCAGTTCCACAACACCGGCATCGCTCCGCGCACGCCGGGCAAGCCGGACTTCGGCCGCGGCGCGGCGCTGACGCAACTCCTGAGGGACGAATTCAACTGCCTCGGCCCCTACAGCGACGCCAAACCGGAACAGTGCGAGGAGTTGCGCTTCCTGTCGGCCGACGACCACACGCTGGACGGCGCCTTCAAGGTGCCCGGCCTGCGCAATGCGGCAGCGCGGGCACCGTATATGCACGCGGGCCAGCTGGCGTCGCTGGGCGAGGTGCTGGAGCATTACCGCCGCGCGCCGGCCGCCGCCGCCGGACACAGCGAACTGAAACCGCTGCGCCTGAGCGACAGCGAAGTGCGCGACCTGGCCGCATTCCTGGGAACGCTGTCCAGTCCCGTCGTCGAAGGACGCCGCTGAATCAGGCGATCATGGTGACCACGCGGTTGATCAGGTAGCCGCCGACCACCAGGAACAGGAACAGCACGCTGGCCAGCAGGATCGGCTTGATGCCCGCCTGGCGGATCGCGCCGACGTGGGTGCGCAGGCCGAGGGCCGCCATCGCCATCGCCAGCAGCACGGTGTCGAGCTGCAGGATGGCGTCGACCAGGCCGGCCGGCAGCAGCCGCAGCGAATTCAGGCCGCTGGCGCCGACGAACAACAGCGCGAACCAGGGAATGGTGATGCGGCGCCTGGCGGCAGCTTCGGTTCCCTCTTCGGCGCCGAGGCGGCTGCTCAGGACGACCAGGAAGGGCGCCAGCATCATCACCCGCAGCATCTTCTCGATCACGGCGCTCGAGGCCGCGGCTTCGCTGACGGCGCGTCCGGCCACCACCACCTGGGCCACCTCGTGGATGGTCGAACCGGCATACAGGCCGTAGGCGGTCTCGGACAGGTGCAGCCAGGGATACAGCAGCGGATACACGAACATCGACAAGGTGCCGAACACGACCACGGTCGCCACCGCCACCGACACCTTGTGCGCCTGGCCGCGCACCACCGGCTCGGCCGCCATCACGGCGGCGGCGCCGCAGATCGCGCTGCCGGCGCCGATCAGCATCGCGGTCTGGCGGTCCAGCCCGAACGCCCGGGTGCCCAATTGCACCGCCAGAGTGAAGGTGGCGACGATCACCAGCGCGTCGATCAGCACGCCGGCCCAGCCGATGTGGCCGATCTGCTGGAAGGTGATGCGAAAGCCGTACAGCACGATTCCCAGGCGCAGCAGGCGGTTGCGGGCGAAGTCGACGCCTTCCTGGCTGAAGGGCGCGATGCGCGGGAAGACCGTGTTGCCGAGCACGATGCCGGCGACGATGGCGAGGGTCAGCGCGCTGAGGCCGAGGCGCTGGAATACCGGCAGCGCGGCGCCCCACATCGCCAGCGCGGCGAGCAGCGCCGCCAGCGCGCAGCCGTGGACGTAGGGAAGACAAGGGCGGGATGGGTGAGGCATGGGTTTCTCCTGTTGTACCCATGCAGGTTAAACATTTCCCATTCATAAGAAAAACAAGTTATATTGATATGATTAATCAGCATAACTGATAAGCAATGCTCCACACGACCCTCAGGCAGTTCGAAGTCTTCGTCGCCACCGCCCGCAAAGGCAGCGTGACCCAGGCCGCCGCCGCGATCGGCCTGACCCAGTCGGCGGCCAGCATGGCCCTGGCCGATTTCGAGCGCCAGCTCGGCACCCGGCTATTCGACCGGGTCGGCAAGCGCCTCGTGCTGAACGGCGACGGCCGGGTGCTGTACCCGAAGGCGGTCGAGATGGTCGAGCGGGCGGTGGAGATGGAGCAGCTGTTCCATGAAGGCGGGCGCGCGGTGAACCTGCGCCTGGGCGCCAGCTCCACCATCGGCAACTACCTGCTGCCGCGCCTGATCGGACAGTTCCAGACGGCGCGGCCGGGCAGCCAGCTGCGGCTGGACGTCGGCAATACCCAGCAGGTGCTGGATGCACTGCTGCGCTTCGAGATCGACGTCGGCTTCGTCGAAGGGCCCTGCCTGCACGCGGACATCGAATCCATCGCCTGGCGCCAAGACCAGCTGGCGGTGTGCGTGCGGCCGGACGATCCGCTGGCCCGGCCGGGCGGCGCCAGCATCGACACCTTGCGGCGTGCGCGCTGGATCCTGCGCGAGCGAGGCTCGGGCACGCGCGAGGTGGTCGAGCAGCTCTTGACCGGCCAGCTGGGCGAAATCGCGCTGGCGATGGAGCTGGGCGGCACCGAGGCGATCAAGCGGGCGGTGGAAAGCGGGATCGGGATCTCCTGCCTGTCCTCGACCACCCTGGCCGGCGAAGTCGAACGCGGCAGCCTGGCGCTGGTGGAGACGCCCTTCCTGCGCCTGGTGCGGCCGCTGCACATCGTGCTGCACCGGCAGAAGTACCGCACCGAGGGCATCGAGGCGCTGCTGGCGCTGTGCCGGCGCGCTCTAGTCAGTGAATGATCCGCGCGAGGAATTCGCGCGCCCGCTCCGACTTCGGCGCGTCGAAGAAATCGTCCTTGGCGCTTTCCTCGACGATGCGGCCGTGGTCCATGAACAGGATGCGGTCGGCCACCCGGCGCGCGAATCCCATCTCGTGGGTCACCACCATCATGGTCATGCCGTCCTGGGCCAGGCCCGTCATCACGTCCAGCACCTCGCCCACCATCTCCGGATCGAGGGCGGAGGTCGGCTCGTCGAACAGCATCGCCACCGGGTCCATCGCCAGCGCGCGCGCGATCGCCACGCGCTGCTGCTGGCCGCCCGAGAGCTGGCTGGGGAACTTGTCCTGGTGCGCCAGCAGGCCGACCCGCTCCAGGTATTTCAGGCCGTTGGCGGTCGCCTCCTCGCGCGAGCGCTTCAGCACCTTCATCTGGGCCAGGTTCAGGTTGTCGCGCACCGACAGGTGGGGGAACAGCTCGAAGTTCTGGAACACCATGCCGATCCGCGCGCGCAGCGCCGGCAGCCGGGTGGCCGGGTCGCCGACCGAGGTGCCGTCGACGTGGATGCTGCCCTGCTGGAAGGGCTCGAGGCCGTTGACGGTCTTGATCAGGGTCGATTTGCCGGAACCGGAGGGGCCGCACACCACCACTACGTCGCCCCGCGCCACCCGCGTGCTGCAATCGCTGAGCACCTGGAAGCTGCCATACCACTTGCTGACATTGTCTATTTCAATCATATAGTTGTGTGCCTTGGGCGTGCTTGACAGCACCATCGGCCCCTAGGATACTGCGGAACTTGCCAAGATTGTCAGTACCGCGCCAGAAAAGTCAGCGGAACAGGTCGGACGATCGCCCCTGTTTTCCGTCGCACCGCCATCACCGGAAGGAACCCTATGAATAATCGTAATCGCCTGACCACTTACATCCTCGTGGGGCTGGTGCTTGGCATCGCCGTCGGCTACTTCGCACACAATTACCTGGAAAGCGCTGCCGGCTTCGCCGACACGCTGTCGCTGGTAACCACCCTCTTCCTCCGCCTGATCAAGATGATCATCGCGCCGCTGGTGTTCTCGACCCTGGTGGTCGGCATCGCCAAGATGGGCGACGCCTCCGAGGTGGGCCGCATCGGCGTCAAGGCGCTGGGCTGGTTCATCATCGCCTCGATCCTCTCGCTGACCCTGGGCCTGATCCTGGTGAACCTGTTCCGTCCGGGCGACGCGATGGCCGCCGCCGGCCACCTGCCGGCCGTGACCGAATCCTCGGGCATCGCCGTGACCGGCCTGACGCTCAAGGAATTCATCACCCACCTGGTGCCGACCTCGATCGCCGACGGCATGGCCAAGAACGAGATCCTGCAGATCGTGATCTTCTCGATCTTCTTCGGCACCGGCGCCGCCGCCGTGGGCGCGCGCGCCACCCCGCTGATCGACGCCATCGACGGCGCCGCCCACGTGATGCTGAAGGTAACCGGCTACGTCATGAACTTCGCGCCGGTCGCGGTGTTCGCGGCGGTCGCCAGCGTGATCGCCAAGAGCGGCGTCGGCGTGCTGTCGACCTACGGCGTGTTCATGGGCGAGTTCTACCTCGGCATCGCGCTGCTGTGGATCGTGCTGATCGCGATCGGCATCCTGTTCGTCGGCCCGCGCATCCTGCAGCTGCTGCGCGAACTGCGCGAACCGACCATCCTGGCCTTCACCTGCGCCTCGTCGGAAGCCGCCTTCCCGAAAACCCTGGAAGGCCTGGAGCGCTTCGGCGTGAAGAACCGCCTGGCCGCCTTCGTGCTGCCGATCGGCTACTCGTTCAATCTCGATGGTTCGATGATGTACTGCACCTTCGCCACCATCTTCATCGCCCAGGCCTACGGCATCGAAGTGCCGCTGTCGACCCAGCTGACCATGATGCTGGTGCTGATGCTGACCTCGAAGGGCATGGCCGGCGTGCCGCGCGCTTCGCTGGTGGTGATCGCCGCGACCCTGAACCAGTTCCACATTCCGGAAGCCGGCCTGCTGCTCCTGCTGGGCATCGACCACTTCCTGGACATGGCGCGCTCGGCCACCAACGTGATCGGCAACGGCATCGCCACCGCCGTGGTCGCGAAGTGGGAAGGCGAACTGAGCGACCCGAAGGCGGCCGGCACGGACATTGCGACGTCGCCGCTGCGCTGATTTTCATCCGTCGCCCCCGCGCAGGCGGGGGCCCAAGTTTGCATGCGTCTTGTTAGCTCACGCAGAACTTGGGCCCCCGCCTGCGCGGGGGCGACGCTTTTCTGGAGACCATATGACTTACCTGAAATCCTCGCGCACGCTGTTCGCGCTCTTCCTCTGCCTGTTCGCCCTCGCCGCCCAGGCCCAGACCGCCGCCCCGGCCAAACTGCCGAACGTGGTCATCCTCGCCACCGGCGGCACCATCGCCGGCACCGGCGCCACCAGCACCACCACAGTCGGCTATACCGCCGCCACGGTCGGCGTCGACGCCCTGATCAAGGCGGTGCCGGAACTGCAGAAGGTCGCCCACGTGAGCGGCGAGCAGGTGTTCCAGATCGCCAGCGAGAACATGGGCAACGAGCAGTGGCTGATCCTGGCCAAGCGCGTCAACGCCCTGCTGGCCCAGCCGAACGTGGACGGCATCGTGATCACCCACGGCACCGACACCATCGAGGAAACCGCCTACTTCCTGGACCTGGTGGTCAAGAGCCGCAAGCCGGTGGTGGTGGTCGGCGCGATGCGTCCCTCGACCGCGATCTCGGCCGACGGCCCGATCAACCTGTACAACGCCGTGCTGACCGCCGGCAGCCAGGAAGCGGTGGGCAAAGGCGTGCTGGTGGTGATGAACGACCAGATCAACGCCGCGCGCGAAGTCACCAAGACCAACACCGTCACCACCGACACCTTCAAGTCGCCGGAGCTGGGCATGCTGGGCTATGTGGTCGGCAACCAGCCGCACTTCTACCGCGCCTCGACCCGCAAGCACACCGTCGACACCGAGTTCGACGTGTCGAACCTGACGTCGCTGCCGGCCGTGGAAATCGCCTACAGCTACGCCAACGTCGGCCCGACCGCGGTCAACGCCTTCGTCGCCGCCGGCGCCAGGGGCCTGGTCCACGCCGGCGTGGGCGACGGCAGCCTGCCGAACAAGGTGCGCCCAGCCCTCTCCGCCGCGCGCGAAAAAGGCGTGGTCGTCGTGCGTTCGAGCCGCGTCGGCCAGGGCATCGTGGCGCGCAACGGCGAAGCCAACGACGACCAGCTCGACTTCGTGGTCTCGGACACGCTGAATCCGCAGAAGGCGCGCATCCTCTTGATGCTGGCGCTGACCAAAACGAACAGCACCAGGGAAATCCAGCGCATGTTCTACACCTATTGATCCTGGCGCCCGCCAGCGACGACAAGCCGCCTTCGGGCGGCTTTTTTGTCGTATCGGGGCCATATTTCGCAATATTGCCGTGCGGAGAAAGCAAGAATGCGTTCCGTATTTATCGTTCGCCGCGATAATGGAATCGTGCTTTCATCGTCCGCCGAATCCGCCATGGCCATGCGGTTTGAAGAAGTCGAATCCTTCGCGTCCAGCCCGCCGCCGGCGCCCGAGGCAGGCCACGGTCGCGCGGCGTGATCACCATCGGCACCGGGGTCGACGGCGACTGGGTGTGGGTGGCGATCAGCGACACCGCTTGCGGCATCCCGGCGCAGAACATGAACCGCATCTTCGAACCCTTCTTCACCACCAAGCCGGTCGGCAGCGGCACGGGACTGGGCTTGTCGCTGTCCTACAGCGTCATCAACAAGCACGGCGGACGCATCGAGGTCGCATCGACGCCCGAGGCCGGGACGACTTTCACCATCCGGCTGCCGATCACGCCGCCGGCCTCCCTAAGGCCTGCGGCCTGAAGCCTGGACGGTCTCTCCCTGACCTCAGAACATCTTCATCACGCCCAGCTGCACCGCGCGCTGGGAGGTCTGCTTGGTCGACGGGACCAGGGCGTCGTCATAGCGGTTGAAGTCGACCTCCGCATACAGGTTGGTCAGCTTCGAAAAGTGGTACGCAGCGCCCACCAGGGTCAGGTCGCGCCGGCCGCCGCCCGTGCGGCTGTCGTAGTCCGAGCGATAGAAGGCGGCGGTGACTTCCACCGGCTGGTTGACCTGGTAGTTGACGCCGCCGAAGCGCGTCTCCAGCTGGTAGCTGCCCGCGCTCGCGGTCTCCTGGCGTTCGCGCGACAGGCCGGCCTTGACGGTGAAGGCATGGACCTTGACGCCGCCGCCCACCACGAAGGCGTGATTGTCGAAGCCGGTGGTGGTCTGCTTGTCCGTCCAGGCACCCGCCGCCAGCAGCATTCCCTTGGCGTAGCTGAAGCCCACTGCCTTCGCCGTCCCCTTCCCGGCATCTCCCGCGACTTCGCCCGGCGCGTATTCGGCGCGCAGGGTCAGGCCGTCGAAGCTGCCGGTGTACTGGATGTCGTTGTTGAAGCGCGTGCCGGACGACGACGATGCGCTCAGGCCGGCCGTTTTCGCCGCCGCCGGCAAGCTGGTGCCGGCGCCCGAGGACAACGGCACGATGGGCGTGTAGTGGTGATCGAAGGGGTCGAGGAATTTCTCGGTCCGGAAGCCGATCGTGTACTGGCGGCCGATGTCGATCGAACCCCAGCTGCCGCCCAGCCCGACCGCTGCGGTACGGTTGAACAGGACGTTGTTGGTGTTGTCCAGGGCGCCGGTCTTGCTGTTGAAGCCGCTCTCCAGCTGGAAGTGCGCGTTCAGCCCATTGCCGAGCTGCTCCACGCCGCGAAAGCCCAGCCGGTTCGAGTAGTAATTGCCGGAGCTCGTGGTCCACATGCCGTGGCCTTCGGCGTCGACATTGGTCTGGTAGCGCAATCCGGCATCGACGGAGCCGTAGACGGTCACGCTGGCCTGGGCGAATGCGGCGGCCGGGAACAGGGCCGCGAGGGCCAGCATCAGGGTAGCTTGGGTTTTCATTGTCTCGTTATTGATGGATTTATGGTGGCCGAGGGCGTGCGCTGCCCTCGGCGGTTGCCGATGAAAAACTACAGGGGTGATGCGGGATTTAAGCGGTTGCCTTGGCCGCCGCCTTGCGCGCCGCCTGGCTGGCGTCACTGCTGAGCGACAGGAGGATGAGGACGCTGGCCACGGCCAGGCCGGCAATCGGCATCAGGGCCAGCGCATAGCTGCCGGTTTCTTCCTTGATCCAGCCGTAGACGTTGACCATGAGGCCGCCGCCGATCAGGTTGGAAGTGGCGTTGATGGCGGCCAGGCCGGCTGCCGCCGCCGAGGGCGCGATCCAGGTCGAGCTCAGCGCCCAGAACGGTCCCTTGAAGGAATAGGCGCCGACCAGCACGCAGGACAGCAGGACCACGGTCGGGATCAGCGCGCTGGTGGCCGAGGTGAACAGCATGCCGCCGGCGACCAGCAGCAGCGGAATGGCGGTGTGCCAGCGGCGTTCGCCCTTCTTGTCCGAATGGCGGCCCCACAGGATCATCAGCACCGAGGCGATCACGTAGGGTATCGAATTGACCAGGCCGGTCTGCATGACGGTCAGGCCGAAGGATTTCAACAGCTGCGGTTGCCACACGTTGAGGACGCTGCCTGCAGCCGAGGCGGCCGAGCAGACCAGCGCCATGCCCAGCACTTCCTTGGTACGGAACAGCTTCCAGACCGACACGCGGGCCGCGGTCTTCTTCTCGCTGCGTTCCTTCTCGATGCGCGTGGAGAGCCAGTTGCGCTGCTCGTCGCTGAGCCACTTCGCCTGCTCGGGGCGATCGGTCAGGAAGAACAGGCAGACGATGCCCAGCAGGACGGTGGGCAGGCCTTCGAAAATGAACAGCCAGTGCCAGCCGCGCATGCCGAACATCCCGTCGGTCTGGAGCAGCAGGGCCGAGATCGGCGAACCGATGAAGCTGCCCATCGGTACCGCCACCATGAAGGTGGCGACGATGCGCGCACGGTAGGCGGCCGGGAACCAGTAGGTCAGGTACAGCACGACGCCGGGGAAGAAGCCGGCTTCGGCCGCGCCGAGCAGGAAACGCATGAAGAACAGCGAGTTCTGGCCCTGCACGAAGGCGGTGCAGGCCGACACCAGGCCCCAGGTGATCATGATCCGCGCGATCCACTTGCGGGCGCCGTACTTCTGCAGCGCCAGGTTGCTCGGCACTTCGAAGAAGAAGTAGGCGATGAAGAACAGGCTGCCGGCAAAGCCGAAGACTTTCTTGGTGAGGCCGAGGTCGCCGTTCATCTGCAGGGCTGCCATGCCGATGTTGCCGCGGTCGATCAGGGCCATCAGGTAGCAAACGATCAGGAAGGGAATGATGCGCCAAGTTACCTTGCGCATCGTTTCCGCCTCGAGGCGGGGGTTGTTGTCGATGTCGTTCATGTCGTCTCCCATACTGTAAGGGTTAAAGCGCGTCTTGGGTGCGCGCCTGTGGTTTTTGTGTGACGTCAGGCTTGCTGTTCCAGAACCGCCAGCACGTTGGCCGCCGCCGCCGTGCCCATGCCGACGTAGGCATCGCCGGTCACGCCGCCGATGTGTGGCGACAGGATGGCGTTCGGAATCCCGGTGAACGGGTGGCCGGGGGTGAAGGGTTCGACCTGGAAGCTGTCCAGCCCAGCGGCACGCAGGGCGCCGCTGCGCAGGGCATCGGCCAGCGCCGCTTCGTCGATCAGGCCGCCGCGCGCGGTGTTGACGACGATGGCGCCGCGGCGCATGGTGGCCAGCGTTTGCGCGTTCAGCATGTTGGCGTTGTCCTTGGTGAGCGGGCAATGCAGGGACAGCACGTCCGACTGCGCGATCACGTCCGCCAGCGGCAACAGGCTGACGCCATCCGGCGCCGTTTGCGCGAACGGGTCGTGCGCGATCACCTGCATGCCCAGTGCGCTGCCGACGGTGGCCACGCGCGCGCCGATCGCGCCCAGGCCCACCAGGCCGAGCGTGCGGCCTTTCAGCTCCAGGCTCTTGTGGGTGGCCTTGTCCCAGTGGCCCTCATGCATGCGGCGATCGAGCGCCGGCACGTCCTTGGCGCAGGCGAAGATCAGCGCCCAGGCATGTTCGGCCACGGCGGCCGCGTTGGCGCCGACCGCCGCCTTGACGGCGATGCCTCGCTTTGCCGCCGCTTCCTTGTCGATGGTGTCGGTGCCGGAACCGTGCTTGGAAATCACGCGCAGGCGGGTGCAGGCCTCGATCACGCGCTCGGTGATGCGGCCGTAGCGCACGATGATCGCGACCGGCTGGTGCTGGCGGCACAGGGCGACCAGCTCGTCCTCGCTCGGCGTCTTGCCGGCGTAGACCAGGTCGTAGGTCGACAGCAGCGCGACCGCCTTGCCGGCCAGGTCGGCGCCGGTCACCAGGATCACGTCGCGCTTGGCTTGTTCCTCGAGGACGGCGCTCACAGCGTTTCTCCTTCGGCGAGCACGCCGGCCTTGCGCAGGGCGGCGTCGAGCCAGGCCGGACGCAGCTGGGCGCCGCTGCGGATGCCTTCGATGCGCGCGGTTTCATCGGCCAGCTTCTGCCTGGCCGCGTCCAGCACGGCCGGTACCTTGACCGGCTCGACGATGACGATGCCGTCGGCATCGCCCACCACCAGGTCGCCCGGGCGCACCGTCACGCCGCCCACGGAAATCGGCCAGTTGATCCGGCCCGGCACCTGCTTGGTCGGCCCGTTCGGGTTGGCGCCGGTGGCATACATCGGGAAGCCCAGCGCGCGGATCGCCTCGGTATCGCGCACGGCGCCGTAGACGACGATGCCGGCGATGCCGATCGCCATGCACTGGCTGACCATGATCTCGCCCATCAGGGCGCTGGTATCGTCGCCCTTGCCGTCGATGACCAGCACGTCGCCCGGCTTGGCGATCGCCATCGCCGCGTGGATCATCAGGTTGTCGCCGGGGCGCACTTCGACCGTCAGCGCCGGGCCGGCCAGGCGCATGCTCGGCGCCAGCGGCGCGATGCGGCTGCTCAGGGCGCCGCGGCGGCCGGCGACGTCGGCCAGGATGGAAGACGGGTACTGGGCGGCGCGCGCGACCAGTTCCGGGTCGATGCGCTCGATGTTGCGGATGACGTCGGGTGGGGTGGTATGGCTCATGGTGGGTCCTCGTCGTAGGTAGGAGGCAGCCACGAGGAGGGACGGGCGCAGGACGGCACGCGAGATGCGGGATGCCATGGATGTCTCCTCCGATGCGGCTGCTTTTTTGTCAGGCAGATTCTTGTATGAGCCGAGTATAGGAAGCACGATCTATAATGTATATTCACTTATTTTTCGAATTCTTAAACTTTCGGGAATATATCGATGGACTTCCGCGACCTGAAATACTTCGAAGTGATCGCCGAGGAAGGCAACCTGGGGCGGGCCGCCGAGCGCCTGCACCGGACCCAGCCTGCGCTGACCAAATGCATCGACCGCCTGGAAGAAGACCTGGGCGCGAAACTGTTCGAAAAGGATGGGCGCGGCATGCGGCTGACCGTCGCCGGCGAGGTCCTGGTGCGGCGCACGCGGCAGATGGCGATCATGGTGGAGGAGACGGCGCGCGAGATGCAGGATTACGCCAGTGGTTTGCAGGGGAATGTGCGCATCGGCTGCGTGCCGACGCTGGCCGAACATCTGATGCCTGCCGTGTTCCAGCAATTACTGGCCGAAGCACCCGGCATTACCGTGAACCTGGCCGTAGCGATGAATGCCAACCTGATGGCCAGCCTGCAGGAGGGTGAGCTGGATCTGGTGCTGAGCCCGATCACGGAGACCGAGCGGGATATCGTGTGGGAGCAGATTGCGGAAGACACGGTAGTCGTGATGGCGAACGAGCACCACCCGGTATTCGATTCGCCCTGCACGCTCGCGGGCCTGCTCGACTACAAATGGATGCTGCCGGCGGCAACGGTCGCCTCGCGCCAATGGCTGAACCAGACATTCGAGCGGCATGGTCTTCCGCGTCCGCAGGTACAGATCGAATCGAACGTGCTGAATGCGATCCTGCCTATCCTCGAGAAGACGCCGTTACTGGGTTTCGTCACCCGCTTCAATCTCGTCTCGGGCAAGGCCCGTGTGCGCGAGGTGATACTGGCCGACACCCAGATGCAGCGCCGCCTCGGCCTGGCCTACCGGCGGAACGGTTATCTGTCGCCGGCGGCGGCGCGCGTCGCGGAGATCCTCCGCGCGCAAGGGAACGCGTTGTTGTCGGTCTGAGGGCACACCGAGCCCACGCAAACGTCGAATCACACGAGGGCGTGCCCCTGCAGCCGCGTCAGAATGGCCAGCGGGCTCGATTCCTTGTCGTACTGCTGCATCGGCGACAGCAGCAAGGTGTGCTCCAGCATGTACTGGCCCGACATCACCGAGTGCGAGGCCTGGTCCGAGAAGCACACCCAGGCGCAGCCGGGCGGGAAGCCGAAGGTGACCTGCGGCGCGTTCTTCTGGTAGTCGAGGTCGGCCTTCATGGAGTCGTGCAGCTGCAGCATCAGGTGGTCGTATTCGCTGCGCAGCGACTTGGTCACGTGCAGCGCGGCCAAGGCCTTGGCCTGCCAGGGCACGTACTTCTTCACGCGCGGCAGGAAGCGTTTCGCCACATCCTCGAACGGTTCGCCCACGCGCCACACGCGCGGCACGCCTTCCAGGTTCACGTTGGTGAACACGCGCAGCAGGCGTTCGCCGCGATTCGGACGCGAGGGAAAGGCGTCGACGTGCAGGCGGCGGTCGTCGGCGCGCCAGGACTGGACCCGGGTCTCGACCTTCGACGGACGGAAGCTGACCGAGCCGCGGCGCAGGTGCTCGCCGTAGCGCGGCACCAGGTTGCCCAGCAGGCCCTCGGCCTGGGCGCGAAAGCGGCCGATCATGCCGGCGGCCAGCGCCTGCGTGGCGTCGTCGCCGATCACGCCTTTCAGCCGGCCAGCAGGGTCGAGGCTGATGTTGCGGATCTTGGGGTCGCGGATGTCTTCGCGAAACAGCGCCAGCTCTTCCTTCTGGGGCGCGAAACCGTGCTCGCCGAAGTTCGGGAAGTACAGCACCTTCCCCGCTTCCAGCGCGGCGATCCAGGCCGGATTGCCGTGGCCGACCTCCTTCATGTCGATCTCGACGATCTGGTTTTCCATGTTTGTCTTTCTTAATCCTGTTCGAGGGCCAAAGGAGGCGAGGCCAGGTCTTCGTCCTGCCTTGCCAGCTGCCGGTCCCACATCTGTTTATACAAGCCGCTCTGCGCGATCAGCTGTCCGTGCGTGCCGCGTTCGACGATGCGGCCATGGTCGAGCACCAGGATCTGGTGCGCGTCGGCGATGGTCGACAGGCGGTGCGCGATCACCAGCGTGGTGCGCTGCTTCGCGATTTCCTTCAGCTGCGCCTGGATCGCCTGCTCCGCGCGGGAGTCCAGCGCCGACGTCGCTTCGTCGAAGATCAGGATCGCCGGATTCTTCAGCAGCGTACGCGCGATCGCGACCCGCTGCTTCTCGCCGCCGGACAGCTTCAGGCCGCGCTCACCCACCATTGTCGCATAGCCGTCGGGCAGGCTTTCGATGAAGTCGTGGATGGAGGCTGCGCGCGCCGCCGCCACGATGTCCTCGCGGCTGGCGCCGGGACGGCCGTAGGCGATGTTGTATTCAATGGTGTCGTTGAACAGCACCGTATCCTGGGGCACGATGCCGATCGCGTGACGCAGCGAATCCTGGGTCACCTTGCGGATGTCCTGGCCGTCGATGCTGATCGCGCCCTGCTGCACGTCGTAGAAGCGGAACAGCAGGCGCGACAGGGTCGACTTGCCCGAGCCGCTGTGGCCAACCACGGCGGTGGTGGTGCCGGCCGGGATCGTGAAGTCGACGTCGAACAGGATCTGGCGCTTGGGGTCGTAGCTGAATTCGACGTGCGAGAACGCGACCTGGGCGCCGCGCGTGGCCAGCGGTTTCGCATCCGGCGAATCGGCCACTTCGCGGTTCTGCTCCAGCAGGCCGAACAGGCGCTCCATGTCGGCCAGGCTCTGCTTGATCTCGCGGTAGATCACGCCCAGGAAGTTGAGCGGAATGTAGAGCTGCAGCATGAAGGAATTCACCAGCACCAGGTCGCCCAGGGTCATGGTCTTGTCGATCACGCCGGCGGTAGCGCGCCACAGGATGGCGGTGACGGCGGCGGCGATGATCAGCGACTGGCCCGAGTTCAGGAAGGACAGCGAGGTCTGCGAACGCACGGCGGCGCGCTCGTAGTCCTGCAGTCCTGCGTCGTAGCGCTTGGCTTCGTAGTCCTCGTTGCCGAAGTACTTGACGGTCTCGTAGTTGATCAGCGAGTCGATGGCCTTGGTGTTGGCCTTCGAATCGAGCTCGTTCATCGTGCGCCTGAAGTGGGTGCGCCATTCAGTGACGACGATGGTGAAGGTGATGTAGGTGACCAGCGCCGCCCCGGTGATGATCGAGAACCACTTGTCGTAGCGCGCCCCCAGGTAGCCCAGCACCAGCGTGATCTCGACCAGGGTCGGCAAAATCGAAAACAAGGAATACGACACGAGCGAGCTGACGCCGCGCGTGCCGCGTTCGATATCGCGCGTCATGCCGCCGGTCTGGCGGTTCAGGTGGAAGCGCAGCGACAGCGCGTGCAGGTGGCGGAACACCTTCAGTGCGATGGTGCGCACCGCGCGCTGGGTCACGCGCGCGAACAGGAATTCGCGCAGCTCGGTGAACAGCGTGGTCGAGAAGCGCAGCGCGCCATACGCGAACAGGGCGCCGAGCGGCAGCACCAGCAGCGCGTAAGGATGGGTGGGCGAGATGCTGAGGCTGTCGACGATATTCTTGAGCACCAGCGGCACGCCGATATTCGCCACCTTGGCGCCGATCAGGCAGACCAGCGCGGCCATCACGCGCCATTTGTAGACCCACAGATAGGGCATCAAGGTGCCGATCACGGCCCAGTCGTTGCGGCGGGCAGCCGGGTCGGCGGGCGATGGAAGGGAGGAGCTTGCGGGAGTGCGTCGCATGACAGAGATTCTTTATTTATGGTTCAATCTGGGACGATTGTAGCGTTTGGGAGCTCGAAAACCTGCTACACGTTGCATTTTCGGTCTGCGATGCTCGCTGTACTCAAGTACAGCTGCGCTTCTCAACCGAAACTGCGGCCGCTCGCGACGGTTTTCGAGTCCCAACTTTTTACCGAGATTTCAAGATGACCCAGCCAGAAAACCAGACCCTTTCCACCACCCGCCTGCCTGAAGGAAAGATGCCAGTGCTGCGGATGATGCCGGCGCCGTCCGACGCCAATGTATATGGAGACGTGTTCGGCGGCTGGATCATGGCACAGGTCGACGTCGCCGGCTCGCTGCCGGCCGTGCGCCGCGCGAACGGCCGCGTGGCCACCATCGCCGTCAACTCCTTCCTGTTCAAGAATCCGGTCTTCGTCGGCGACCTGCTGTCCTTCTACGCCGACATCGTCAAGGTCGGCAATACCTCGATCACAGTCTACGTCGAAGTCTACGCCGAACGTAACCGCCTGCAGACCAATGTCGTGAAAGTCACCGAGGCCACCCTCACCTATGTCGCCACCGGCCCGGACCGCAAGCCGCGCCAGCTGCCGCCGCTCGAATCCCTGATCGCAGAATAAGAGACTGATGCCGTCGCGCCGCCTGTTCCTGCTGGATGCGGCGCGCCTGGCCGCGGCCTTCACCGCCGCTGGTCCTTCGGTACTGCACGCGGCGCCATCGAACGCAGCCGGCTATCCGTTCAGCTTGGGCGTCGCTTCCGGTTCGCCGCTGCCCGATTCCGTGATCCTCTGGACCCGCATCCTGCCCGATCCGCTGGATGCGAATTCGGCGCCCAGGCTGGCGGTGCCGCTGCGCTGGGAAGTCGCGCAGGACGAAGGCTTCCGCAGGATCGCGGCCAAGGGCAGCGTCATCGCCACGCCGGAGCTGGCGCACAGCGTGCGCGTGAACGTGACGGCCCTGGAGCCTGGCCGCTGGTACTGGTACCGCTTCCTGTTCGGCGACGCCGTCAGCCCGGTCGGCCGCACCCGCACCGCCCCAAGCGCCGGCAGCATGCCCGACATGCTGAAGCTGGCGGTGGCCTCCTGCCAGCACTGGGAATTCGGCAGTTATGCGGCGCACCGCTACATCGCCGAGGCCCAGCCCGACCTGGTCGCCTTCCTTGGCGACTACATCTACGAATGGGGCCCTTTCCAGCTCCAGCATCCGCAACGCGCGGTGCGCCAGAACGAATCCTTCGACCTGGCGAGCTACCGCCAGCGCTACGCCCAGTACAAGAGCGACCCGGACCTGCAGGCGGCCCACCTGGCGGCGCCCTGGATCGTGACCTGGGACGACCACGAAGTCGCCAACGACTACGCCGCCGACCGCGACGAACGGCTCTCGAGCGATTTCGCGGCGCGCCGCGCGGCGGCCTACCAGGCCTTCTACGAGCACATGCCGCTGCGCCTGCCGCCGCCTCGCAGCTTTGCGAATGTACGCATGGTTCAGCGCTACGACTGGGGGCGCCTGGCGCGCTTCCACGTGCTGGACGACCGCCAGTACCGCGCCTACGAAGCCTGCCCGAAGCCGGGCCGGGGCGGCTCGAATTCCGTGGGCCCGCGCGCCTGCCCTGCCCTGCTGGATCCGTCGCGCAGCATGCTGGGCAGGGAACAGGAAGCCTGGCTGCAGGACGGCCTGCAAAGCTCGAGGGCGCGCTGGAACATCCTGGCCCAGCAGACCCTGATGGCGCAGTCGACCCAGGTGCCGATCGCAGGCAGCGACGGCGGGCGCTTCTGGACCGATGGCTGGGACGGTTATCCGGTCGCGCGCCGGCGGCTGCTGGACACCCTGGCGGGTTCACGGGCCGCCAATCCGCTGGTGCTGGGCGGCGACGTCCACACCTTCTACGCCACCGAACTGCGTGCGGATTTCAAGCGCCCGGCATCGAAGGACAATCCGGTGATCGCCACCGAGTTCGTCGGCACCTCGGTCACCTCGAGCTCGCGCCCGCAGCAGCGCACCGCGCAATACGTCGAAATGAACCCCCACATCAAGTTCGGGCGCAGCGACAGGCGCGGCTACATGCTGCTGGAGGTAACGCCCAGCGAGACGCGGTCGCGCTTCATGGGGCTGGATGAGGTGCGGGATCCGAAGACCGCGCAGCGGGAGCTGGCGGCTTTCAGGGTGGTGGATGGGAAGGCTGGGGTGGAGGTGGTGAACGGCTAGCCGTCATTCCCGCTTTCGCGGGAATGACGGGGTTTGTTACGCCGGCTGCTTCTCATCCCGCAACTCACGCCGCAGGATCTTGCCCACATTGGTCTTCGGCAGCGTCTCGCGGAACTCGATGTACTTCGGACGCTTGTAGCCGGTCAGCTGCTCCTTGCAGAAGGCCATCAGCTCTTCCTTGGTGAGCGCCTTGTCCTTCCTGACCACGTAGAGCTTGACCGCCTCGCCCGAATGCTGGTCCGGCACGCCCACGCAGGCCACTTCCAGCACGCCCGGGTGGCTTGCCACGACTTCCTCGACCTCGTTCGGGTACACATTGAAACCCGAGACCAGGATCATGTCCTTCTTGCGGTCGACGATCTTGATGTAGCCTTGCTCGTTCATGATGCCGATGTCGCCGGTCTTGAAGAAGCCGTCCGCGGTCATGACCTTGGCGGTTTCGTCCGGTCGGTTCCAGTAGCCGGCCATCACCTGCGGGCCGCGCACGGCGATTTCGCCGGCGGTGCCGAACGGGACTTCCTGGCTGGCTTCGTCGAGGATGCGAATCTCGGTCGACGGGATCGGCAGGCCGATGGTGCCGGTAAAGCCCGTGATGTCGCAGCGGTTGGCGGCGACCACCGGCGAGGTCTCGGACAGGCCATAGCCCTCGACGATCGGGGTGCCGGTGACCTGCAGCCACTTGTCCGCCACCGGCTTCTGCACCGCCATGCCGCCGCCCGGGCAGACCAGCAGGCCGGAGAAGTCGAGGCTGGCGAAGTCCGGGTGGTTCAGCAGGCCGTTGTACAGGGTGTTCACGGCCGGGAAGACGTTGATGCGGTAGTTGCGCAGTTCCTTGATGAAGCCGCCAATGTCGCGCGGGTTCGGGATCAGGAGGTTCATGCCGCCCACGCGCAGGCCCAGCAGGGCGCAGACGGTCAGCGCATAGATGTGGTACAGCGGCAGCGCGCACACGAACTGCAGGTCGGCGCCGGCCTTGGCCAGGGTCGGGGCGAACCAGGCTTCGTTCTGCAGCACGTTGGCGATCACGTGCTTGTGCAGCAGCACCGCGCCCTTCGACACGCCGGTGGTGCCGCCGGTGTACTGCAGGAAGGCGACGTCGTCATGGCCGACCTGGACCGGCTTGAGGGTCTGGCGCGCGCCTTCCGCCAGCACGCGCTTGAACGGCACCGCGTTCGGAATCGACCATGCCGGCACCAGCTTCTTGACGGTGCGGACCACGAAGTTGACGATCAGTCCCTTCGCGCCGAGCAGGTCGCCCATGGTGCCGACGATGACGTGCTTGACCTTGGTTTGGCCGACGACTTCCGCCACCGTGTGGGCGAAGTTTTCCAGCACCACGATGGCTTCCGCGCCCGAGTCGTTCAGCTGGTGCTGCAGCTCGCGCGCGGTGTACAGCGGGTTGACGTTGACGATGGTGTAGCCGGCGCGCAGGATGGCCGCCATCGCCACCGGATACTGCAGCACGTTCGGCAGCATGATGGCCACGCGCGCGCCCGGCTGCAGGCCGCGGCTCTGCAGCCACGCCGCCATCTGGGCGGACAGCTTGTCGAGTTCGGCGAAAGTCATGGACTTGCCCATGCAGGCATAGGCCTTGCGGTCCGCGTACTTGCGGAAGGCTTCCTCCAGCAGGTGCGTGAGGGAACGGTATTGCGTCCAGTCGATCTCCGCCGGTACGCCCGTCTCGTACGACTCCAGCCAGAATTTGTCCATGTTGTTGCCTATCTTTCTAATCAATTTAACTCTCCGCTTTTGTCATTTTTAGCACTGCCAAAAATGACTCCCCGCGAAGGCGGGGACCCAAGTTCTGCCTTGGGTCCCCGCCTGCGCGGGGACGACGGGTTCATGCCTATCTTTATGCTGCCTGCTTTTCCTCGCGCAATGCGCGCCGCAGGATCTTGCCGACGTTGGTCTTCGGCAGCTCGCTGCGGAATTCGATGTACTTCGGTTTCTTGTAGCCGGTGAACTCGCGCTTGCAGTAGTCCATCAGCTGCTCGGCCGTCAGGTTCGGGTCCTTCTTGACCACGAAGACCTTGACCGCTTCGCCGGAATGCTCGTCCGGCACGCCGATCACCGCGCACTCCAGCACGCCGGGGTGGGCGGCGATCACGCCTTCCAGTTCGTTCGGATAGACGTTGAAGCCCGAGACCAGGATCATGTCCTTCTTGCGGTCGACGATCTTCACGTATCCGTTCTCGTCCATCACGCCGACGTCGCCCGACTTGAAGAAGCCGTCAGGCGTCATGACCTTGGCCGTTTCGTCCGGACGGTTCCAGTAGCCGGCCATCACCTGCGGACCGCGGATCGCGATCTCGCCCACGCTGCCGATCGGCAGTTCCTTGCCGTCGTCGTCCAGAATCGCCACCTCGGTCGACGGGATCGGCAGGCCGATCGTGCCGGTGAAGGACGAGATGTCGCAGCGGTTCGCGGTGGCCACCGGCGAGGTCTCCGACAGGCCGTAACCCTCGATGATGTGGGTGCCGGTGATGGCCTTCCACTGGTCGTTGACCGCCTGCTGCACCGCCATGCCGCCGCCGTTCGCCAGCTTCAGACCCGAGAAGTCCAGGTGCCTGAAGTCCGGATGGTTCACCAGCGCGTTGTACAGCGTATTCACCGCCGGCAGCGCATTGAACTTGTACTTGGCCAGCTCCTTGATGAAGCCCGGGATGTCGCGCGGATTCGGGATCAGGATGTTCAGCGCCCCCACCCGCATGCCCCACAGCGCGCACACCGTCAGCGCGAAGATGTGGTACAGCGGCAGCGCGCACACGATGACAGGATGCTCGACCGCCGGCGGCCGGCTCATCGCCACCGAGGACCATGCCTCCGATTGCAGCAGGTTGGCGATCACGTTCCGGTGCGTCAGGGTCGCGCCCTTCGACACGCCGGTGGTGCCGCCGGTGTACTGCAGGAAGGCGACGTCCGTGTTCTTCAGCTGGGCCGGCTGGAAGGGCATCTTCGCGCCCTGCGCCAGCGCATCCTTGAAGCGCACGCTACTCGGCAGCGAGTAGTCCGGCACCATCTTCTTGACGTTGCGGACCACGAAGTTCACCAGCATGCCCTTGGCCCCGCCCAGCATCTCGCCCATGCTCGCCACCACCACGTGACGCACCGGGGTCTTGCCCATCACCTGCTGCAGCGTGTGCGCGAAGTTCTCGAGCACGATGATGGCTTCGCTGCCCGAGTCCTTCAGCTGGTGCTCCAGCTCGCGCGGCGTGTACAGCGGATTCACGTTCACGACCGTATAGCCGGCGCGCAGGATGGCGGCCAGCGCCACCGGATACTGCAGCACGTTCGGCATCATCACCGCCACGCGCGCACCCTTGGCCATGCCGCGGCTCTGCAGCCAGGCCGCGAGGCGCTTCGACATCGCGTCCAGTTCCGCATAGGTGAGGAACTTGTCCATGCAGACGAAGGCGTTGTTCGCGGCGTACTTCTGGAACGACTCTTCCAGCAGCTGCACGAGGGAGCCGTACTGGTCGGGATCGATTTCAGCGGGGACGCCGGGTGGGTACGACTTGAGCCAAATCTTGTCCATCGGGTGCCTGTCTCCAGTGTATTTTTTCTGTGTGGGCCGCCCAACCGAAAAAAACGCACGGTCGTGCTGTGTTTGCTTTCATGATGCTATCGGGCAGCGCGCCCGATAGCAAGCACTTTTAAAGCAATTCGAACACGAATTCTAGTGCCCGACCATAGGTGGCGCCTCGCTGCGCTGCACCATCAGCGGCGCCGTGGACACCGGCGGCGCCAGGGTCTTCAGGATGCGGTGGCGATCCGAGCGGTCCAGCTCGGCCAGGCGCTTGACCGACTTGTAGAAGGCCGGGAAGTTGCCGTCGCGCTTGAGCATGGCGCGGAAGGCCGGCACGAAGTCCTCGTAGGTCGCGATCGAGGCCAGGTGGGCGTTCGACAACGGCTGTTCGAAGAAGCGGTCGTAGCCGGCATAGCCGCCCCAGTTGCCCTTCAGGACCTGGTACTCGTCCTTCAGTTCCTGGAACAGGCGCGCCTTGACCGCGCGCTTCTCGTCGTCGCTGCGGTCGACCACGGCGTAGTTCTGTTCGAGCGCCTTGCGGTACTTGAGCAGCAGGGTCAGGAAGTCGTGCTTGCGGCTCTTGTAGCGGGCATAGCTGTCGCGCATGGCCTGGTTGCCGAAGCGCTCCATCCAGTGTTCCACGCCCACCTCTTCCACGGTGCTGGCGAAGGATTCGTTGAACTGCGAATCCCCCTGCGCGTACACGATCTGGTGCGCCAGTTCGTGGAAGATCATGCGCGCCAGTTCGGCATCCGGGTAGTTGATGAAGGTGGAGATCAGGGGATCGCTGAACCAGCCCAGGGTCGAGTAGGCCGGCACGCCGCCGACTTCGACGTCGTTGCCGTCCGCCTTCAGCTCCTTGGCGTAGGTCATGGCGGCATCCTTGTTGTAGTAGCCGCGGTAGTTCACGCAGCCGGCCACCGGGAAGCACCATTGCAGGGGCCGCAGCGACAGCTCGGGCGTGGCGACCACGTTCCACAGCACGTAAGGGCGTTTCAGGGAGGCGTATTTTTTATAACTGTCATTATCTGGCAATGACATTTCGCTAACAGCGTAGCGGCGGATCTGGCGCGCCGTCTCCAGGCGGAGGCGCAGTTTGGAGCTGGTGCCGGGGTCGGCGATCCAGTCGTCGATCGGACGGGCGTCCGACAGGAGTTCAAGCTGGCCCTGGGCCGCCTGCGAGTAGTAGTTCAGCGTGGAGCAGCTGGCCAGCAGCCCCGCCGCCGTGCCCGCCAGGAGCACGGCGCGGAGCCGCGGGGTGATTCGCGAAAGTTTCATGTGTCAAAAGGTTCATGGTGCGGCTGGTGGTCATGCTTTCTCCACCTGCACCAGCGTGTCGTAGAAAGTCGGCGCCCGGCCCATGTCGGTCAGGCGCTGGCTGGTTACTTCGTTGGCGTTCTTGCCGTCGCTGGCGAGCTTTTTCCACCAGATCGACAGGCCGACCACGAGGCCGGCCCGCGCCTTGGGCGTGACACGGGCTCGCGCAACGAACGAGCCCCGGTCATTAAAGATGCGCACCATCTCGCCGTGCTCGATGCCGCGGCTTGCGGCGTCGACGGGATGGATGTCCAGGTGAGGTTCACCTTCCGTGGCGCGGAGGCTCTGGACATTGACAAAGCTTGAGTTGAGGAAGTTCCTGGCCGGCGGAGAAATCATCGCCAATGGATATTTCTCTGCCAGTTCGGGATTGGATGCCACGGATTCGTAATTCGGAATATAGGTCGGCAGCGGATCGAGACCGTCCGCCAGCATCGACTCGCTATAAAACTCGCACTTGCCGGAAGGGGTCGGGAAGCCGCCTTCCGCGAAGGGCGCGGCCGGCATGTTCAGCTTGCTCCAGCCGGTGCGCTTCAGCGATTCCCAGTCGAAGTGCACGGCGCGCGCGTTCTTCTTATCGAAGGCCTGGGCCGCGAGTTCGTCGTCGGTCTCGCTGAAGGCCGGGTCGTCGAAGCCCATGCGCCTGGCGATCAGGCGGAAGATCTCGGTGTTCGGCTTGGCCTCGCCCAGGGGCGCGATCGCCGCGTTGTTCGCCATCATGTACAGGTGGCCGTAAGCCAGGTGGGCGTCGACGTGCTCGAGCTGGGTGGTGGCCGGCAGCAGGATGTCCGCGTAGTCGGCGGTATCGGTCTGGAAGTGTTCCAGCACCACGGTGAACAGGTCTTCGCGCTCGAAGCCGCGCTGCACCTTCGAAGAGTCCGGCGCGATCGCCACCGGGTTCGCGTTGTAGACGATCACGGCCTCGATCTTCGGACCGAAGCTTGGGGACGCCTCCTTCAGCAGGTCGTCGCCGATGGTGTTCATGTTGATGGTGCGCGGGATACGGCCGCGCAGCAGGTCCGGGCGCTGCAGCGCCAGCTTGTTCGACGGGAAGGAGCCCGAGGTCGACAGCTGCACGCCGCCGGCCGGATGGCGCCAGGCGCCCACCAGGGCCGGCAGGCAGGCGATGTTGCGTACCGCCATGCCGCCGCCGCGTACGCGCTGCAGGCCATAGTTCATGCGGATCGCCACCGGCTCGCCGCGCATCGCGGTGTCGCCGTACTCGCGCGCCAGGTTCACCACTTCCTCGGCGCTGATGCCGCAGGTTTCGGCGGTGCGTTCCGGCGTCCATTCGGCCACGCGGTCCTTCAGCTGGCCGAAGCCCAGGGTGTGGCGGGCGATGTAGTCGTGGTCCAGCAGGTTTTCCTTGACCAGCACGTGCATCATGCCCAGCGCCAGCGCGCTGTCCGTGCCCGGCAGGACGGCAATGTGCTGATGGCACTTCTCGGCCGTCAGGGAGCGATACGGGTCGATCGCGATCAGCTTCGCGCCGCGGCGCTTGGCTTCCTGCACGCGCATCCAGAAGTGCAGGTTCGAGGCGATCGGATTGCCGCCCCAGATCAGGATCAGTTTCGCGTCCTGGAACTGTTCAATGTCGGTGCCGATCGAACCACCGATGGTGTATTTGTAGCCGGTCGTGCCGGCGGTCGCGCACACGGTGCGATCGAGGAAGGAGGCGCCGACCTTGTTGAAGAAGCGCATCGCCATCGCCTCGCCCTGCACCAGGCCCATGGTGCCGCAATAGCTGTAGGGCAGGATGGCCTGCGGGTCGCGTTCCGCGATCGGCGCCAGGCGCGCCGCGATCTCGTCGAGGGCCTGCTCCCAGCTGATGCGCTCGAATTTCCCTTCGCCCTTCCGGCCGATGCGGCGCATCGGGTACAGCAGGCGGTCCGCATGATAGGTGCGGTCGATGTAGCGCGAAACCTTGGTGCACAGCACCCCGGCCGTGGTCGGGTGATCCGGATCGCCCTTGACCTCCGTTGCGACGCCGTCCTCCACGGTGACGAGGATGGCGCAGGTATCGGGGCAGTCGTGCGGGCAGGTGGCCTTGACAAGGGTCTTGGTCATGGAATCGGATCCGGGGAAAAACGTCGAGAAACCAATAGTTTAGACGATTCCTGCGGCCCCTGTGACGGCACTGGCCGCGGCGGCCTCGGAAGGGCTACAATAGTTGAAAACATGTATAGGGAGAACAGAATGAGACTTGTCGAACCTATCCTCGCGCACCAGGCGGAACTCGAGACCATCCGCCGCGACATTCACGCACATCCCGAACTCTGCTACGAAGAACAGCGCACCGCCGATGTCGTGGCAGCCCGCCTGACCGAATGGGGCATCCCTGTGGTCCGTGGCCTTGGCGTCACCGGCGTGGTCGGCATCATCAAGAACGGCACGTCCGAACGCGCAATCGGCCTGCGCGCCGACATGGATGCCCTGCCGATGCAGGAGCTCAACACATTTGAGCACGCGTCGCGCCATGCCGGCAAGATGCATGCGTGCGGCCATGACGGCCATACCACGATGCTGTTGGGCGCAGCCCACTATCTGTCGCAGAACCGCAACTTCGACGGCACCGTGTACCTGATTTTCCAGCCGGCCGAAGAAGGCGGTGCCGGCGCCCGCCGCATGATGGACGACGGCCTGTTCGAACGCTTCCCGATGGATGCCGTGTATGGCCTGCACAACTGGCCGGGTATGGCGGCCGGCAAGTTCGGCGTGGTCGCCGGCCCGATGATGGCATCCAGTAACGAGTTCCGCGCGGTCGTGAAGGGCAAGGGCGCCCACGCCGCGCAGCCGCACCGCGGCATCGATCCGGTGATGGTGGCGGTGCAGATCGCGCAAAGCTGGCAGACCATCATCTCGCGCGAAAAGAACCCGCTGGATACCGCCGTGCTGTCGATCACCCAGATCCACGCCGGCAGCGCCACCAATGTGATCCCCGACGAAGCGGTACTGGTCGGCACCGTGCGCACCTTCACCACCGGGGTGCTCGACCTGGTGGAGCGCCGCATGGGCGAGATTGCGCAGGGCGTCTGCGCGGCCTTCAATGCGAGCGTCGATTTCTCGTTCAAGCGCAATTATCCGCCGCTGGTGAACCATCCGGAACAGACGGCCTTCGCGGTCGAGGCGATGAAGGCGGTGGTCGGCGAAGACAATGTCGACGCCAACGTGGAGCCGACCATGGGCGCCGAGGACTTCGCCTTCATGCTGCAGGCCAAGCCAGGCTGCTACGTCTTCCTCGGCAACGGCGACGGCGCCCACCGCGCCGGCGGCCATGGCCTCGGCCCTTGCCAGCTGCACAATGGCAGCTATGACTTCAACGATCAGCTGTTGCCGATCGGGGCCAGTTACTGGGTGAGGTTGGCCGAGATGAGCTTGCCTCCGGCCTAAGTTCGTCGCCCCGCGAAGGCGGGATAGTGCCCCGGCACTATCCCCCAGGTTTGCTCGCTACTCCGGCAGCGTGTCCGCCCCGGCGCCAACACGCTTCCCCGGATTCAACCTCTCCAACGCAATCAAGGCCGCCGCATGATCGGCGGTCGGCAAATCCGCCTCGATCGTCTCGTACTGCCGCGTCACCAACTCGGTCACCGGCAGCTTCACGCCCGCCTCCCCCGCTGCGGCCAGGATATTGCGCTGATCCTTGAGCTGGGTTTTCACCTGCCCGCCCGGCACGAAGTTCCGCTCCAGCATGCGCTGTCCATGCACTTCCAGCACACGGCTGCCGGCAAAGCCGCCGCGGATCGCCTCGCGCACGGCGGCCGGATCGGCGCCCGCGGCCTGGGCCAGCAACAGGGCCTCGGCGACCACATTGATGGTCGCGCCGACGATCAGCTGGTTGCACAGCTTGGCGACCTGGCCGCTGCCGGCCGGGCCGACCAGGGTGGCCGAGCCCATCTTTTCGAGCACGGGCGCGGCTTCCGCGAAATCGGCCGCATCGCCGCCGGCCATGATGGCCAGCTTGCCCGCCTCCGCGCCCACCACGCCGCCGGACACCGGCGCATCGACGAAACGGCAGCCGGCTTTCTGCAACTGTGCATGGAAGGCCAGGGCTTCGTCCTGCCGGGTGGAACTCATGTCGATCCACAGCGCGCCGGGTTTCAGCGCGGGCAGCGCGGCGGCCAGCACCTGGCCGACCACCGGTCCCGCTTCCAGGATGGTGATCACGATGTCGGCATCGCGCACCGCGTCGTGCAGGTCTTGCCTGGGGATGGCGCCGACGCCGCGCAAGGCCTCGGCCTTGGCCGGCGAACGGTTCCAGACGTGAAGAGGATAGCCGGCTTGCGCCAGCCGGGTCGCCATCGGCTTGCCCATCAGGCCGATGCCGAGGAATGCCAGGGTCGGAAGTGTCATGGTGGTCTCGTTGTGCAGATCGTTCGATTCTAACAATTGATGGACAGGCCACGCCAAAACCCACATCTCGCTAAAATAGCGGGATTCGTCAATCGAAAGGAAATAAAAAAGATGTTCTCCGCTAAGAAAATCGCGACCTCGATGGCCGCAGCCGCCGCCCTGTTCGCCGCACAGGCAGGCCACGCCCAGAACGGCCTAGTCGACTCCTACGCCGTGGAAGCCGGCGGCGGCGAGCACGTGCAGGTGCTGCGCCTGTCGGCCCAGAAAGACTGGAACAAGAACTGGTTCGCTACCAGCGGCCACCACCTGTCGGGCTACTGGGATGCCAACATCGCCTACTGGCGCGCCAACCAGTGGCTGGACGTGCCGGGCAAGCGCCACAACCTGGCCGTGATCGGCATCACCCCGGTGTTCCGCTGGGAAGCCGATGACAAACTCGGCTTCTACGCCGACGCCGGCATCGGCGCCGCCCTGTTTTCGGATGTGTACCGCAACACCCACCGCCAGCTGTCGACCGCCTATGAATTCGCGGACCACGTCGGCGTCGGCTACGTGTTCGCCAACAAGTGGGAACTGGGCGCGCGCCTGCAGCACTACTCGAACGGCGGCATCAAGCATCCGAACGGTGGCGTGAACCTGCTGATGGTGAAAGCTGCTTACCATTACTAATGGTGTATCGGCTGAACACCGGGGTCAGAGCCCACCCGCGAAAACCGGGCTCTGACCCCTGCGTCGGCCCAGGGCGATTTATGTGACAATCGCCCAATGACCGATACCAGCAACGTCAAAAGTTACCTTCCCTGGCTGGTGGCGACTGCCCTGTTCATGGAGCAGCTCGACGCCACCATCGTCAACACCGCCGTTCCCAGCATCGCGGCCAGCCTTCAGGTCACACCACTGAGCCTGAAGTCCGTCGTTACCTGCTATATCCTCAGCCTCGCCGTCGGCATCCCCGTGAGCGGCTGGATGGCCGACCGTTTCGGCACCCGGCGCGTGTTCGGCATCGCAATCGCCATCTTCACGTTCGCCTCGGTGCTGTGCGGACTGTCGGTCAACCTCGAGATGATGGTGGTGGCGCGCCTGCTGCAGGGCCTTGGCGGCGCAATGATGATGCCGGTCGGGCGCCTGGCCATCATCCGCACCTTCCCCAAGAGCGAGTTGCTGGGGGCAATGAACTTCGTGATCCTGCCCGCGCTGATCGGCCCCCTGCTCGGACCGACCGTCGGCGGCCTGATCGTGCACTGGACCTCGTGGCGGGCGATTTTCTTCGTCAACGTGCCGGTCGGGCTGCTGGCCCTGTTCCTCGTGCACCGCTACATGCCGGATTACAAGGGCGCCGAGCCGCGCCCGCTCGACACCATCGGCCTGATCCTGTTCAGCTCGGGTACGGCCCTGCTGTCCTGGCTGCTGGAGATCTTCGGCGAGCACACGCTCGACACCGTGACCATCGTCCTGATGCTGGGCCTGTCGGTGGCCCTGCTGGCGGCCTATGCCTGGCATGCGAGCGAGCACAAGCACCCGCTGCTGCGCCTGGCGCTGCTGAAGGTGCGCACCTTCCGCATCGCGGTGCTGGGCGGTTTCATCACCCGCCTGGGTATCGGCGGCCTGCCCTTCCTGCTGCCGCTGCTGTATCAGCTGGGTCTGAAACTGCCTGCCTGGCAGTCCGGCCTCCTGATGATGCCGACCGCAGCCGCGGCGATGGGCATGAAACTGATCGCACCCAGGGTCCTGGCCCGCTTCGGCTACCGCCAGGTGCTGATCGTGAACACCATCTGCATCGGCCTGACGATCGCGCTGTTCGCGCTGGTGGGACCGGGCACGCCCTGGTATGCGATCGCCGGCATCGGCCTGCTGCAGGGCTTCTTCAATTCGCTGCAATTCTCGAGCATGAATACGCTAGCCTATGCGGACGTTCCGCAACAGGATTCCAGCATGGCCAGCACGATCGCCAGCTCCCTCCAGCAGCTGTCGATGAGTTTCGGACTGGCGAGCGGTTCGCTGGTGACGGCCTGGTTCCTCGGCCGCGTGCCGCAGACCAACCAGTTGATGGTGACCTCGGCCCTGCACCACGCTTTCCTGACGCTGGCAGTCACGACGATGCTGTCGTCCTTCGTGTTCTGGCGCCTGCGCCGCAGCGACGGCGAGAGCATCAGCCGCGGCAAGCAACGCCCCGAGGAAGCCGCCACCCAGGATTCGGCGCCGCTGTCGCAAGCCTGATCCCTCGCGCCGGCAAGCGCCGGAGCGGTATAGAGTCGAAGCGAGGGAGAGATCCAGTCCTGTCAGGAGAAAAGCATGAGCCTGTCACTCGTTTCGGCCGACTTCGATGCCGGCGGCAACATTCCGGCAATTCACACCTGCGACGGAACCGATACCGCGCCCGCCCTGTCGTGGACGGGCGCGCCACCGGGAACGAAAAGCTTCGCTCTGATCGTCGACGATCCCGACGCACCGGACCCGGCGGCGCCCAAGATGACCTGGGTGCACTGGGTCCTGTATAACATCCCGCTCTCGGCGGCCAGCCTGCCCTCGAGCGTGCGCGGCACGGACCTGCCGCCGGGCACACGCACCGGCCTCAACGACTGGAAGAAGAGCGCCTATGGCGGCCCTTGCCCGCCGGTGGGGACGCACCGCTATGTGCACAAGCTCTACGCCCTGGATGTGGAATTGCCGGACCTCGGCCATCCAACCAAGGCCGAGCTGGAAAAGGCGATGAAAGGGCATGTGCTCGCGCAGGGGCAGCTGATCGGCACTTACCACAAGCGCTAGCCTCAGCGCTCGGGGTTTGCCGGCCTGCGTGGTGAGGAAGGTCGGCAGGTAATGGTCGATCACAAAGCGCGGATTCGGCTGGTGGTCTTCGTAAAATCCGGTCAGGACAAAACCTGCTTTTATCTGCCCGCCGATTTGCTCGGACAGAATGCCCGGATCTTGGCTGGAAAAGCAAAAAGCCCGCTCAAGGAATTGAGCGGGCTTCTGCGAATAATTAGCCTGACGATAACCTACTTTCACACTGGTTGCAGCACTATCATCGGCGCAAAGTCGTTTCACGGTCCTGTTCGGGATGGGAAGGGGTGGTACCGACTT